>CAZHPJ010000001.1:0-24091 GCA_964534585.1 uncultured Sandaracinaceae bacterium
GCCGCCCGTGCCGCCCACGCCGCCCGTGCCGCCCACGCCGCCTTCGCCGCCCGTACCGCCTTCGCCGCCGATGCCGCCTTCGCCGCCCGCGCCGCCTTCGCCGCCCGTGCCGCCCGTGCCGCCGTCACCGTCGACGCAAGTGACGTCGATCGTGTGGTCGCACTGGCAGTATTCGAAGCCGTCGTCGGAGACCGTGATGGTGATCGTCTGCTCGCCGACCTCCTCACAGGTGAAGGTCGTTATCGGCACGGTGGGGTTCGCGAACGAGCCGCCAGTTCCGGTCCACCGGTACTCGATTTCGTCCCCCTCGAGGTCCACAGCTATCGCATACACGTCGATCTGATGGCCCACCGAAGTTTGGAGAGGAGCGACCACCATTTTGATGAGCTCCGTACAAAAATTGAACTTCCCATTGACGCGTACCCCACCGAGCTCCTGCGGAGGCTTACAGTGGAGCATCACAGCCACCTCGGTCACCTGACCCACGGTGACATTGAAATTGGCCGAGCCCGAGCAAGACGTCTCACCGTCGGTGGACGTCGCGGTCAGCATGACGGTGTAGTTCATGCCGCCGGGGATGCCGTAGATCTCGACCGACGCTGTCGCCCCGGGGTTGCTGGTGTTGATCGAGCCGACGATTGGCTCGATGTCGTTCCCTGTGACGGAGTAACTGACCTCGTCGATCTCGGTACCGTCGGTCAGCTCGAGCTCGACGGTAAGGTCGCCTGAGGGGCCTGTGTCAGCTGCACATCCTGCGAAAGCAAGGGCGCCAAAGAGCCAGCCAACTAGCCAGCGCGTGGGGATCCATGTGGGCATAGGGTCTCCTGGGGGGCGCCGACGATATCACAACTCACGCTACGGCAATTGACGTTTTTCCTGGGACCCACCGGGATTGTGAGGCGTCTCACACAAGGACACCTAACATAGAGACACCCCGTAAAGCCGACGCGTCGCGTCGTCCACGGGGCTTCGCTGTCTAACGCTCCTGGGCCTTGCCCGTCATCGGCACGAACCTCACTGGAATCACCGGCTCCTCGCGGTAGCCGTCCTTGGTGCGGGTCACCCGCATCAGGCTTTGGTAGTGCTTGCCGACGGGGATGATGAGATGGCCCCCGACTTTGAGTTGTTGCTTCAAAGGCTCGGGGATCTTTGGCGGGGCGGCGGTCACGATGACTGCGTCGAACGGTGCGTGCTGCGGCCAGCCCGCGTAGCCATCCCCGTGCCGAACCTGCACCCGTTTACCGTAGCCAAGCTCGGAGAGGATGGCTTTGGCTTGCTTGGCAAGCGGCTCGATGATCTCGATCGAGAACACCTTCACGCCCATTTCCGCAAGCACCGCGGCTTGGTATCCCGAGCCCGTCCCGACCTCGAGCACCGTGTCGCCGGACTTCACATTGGCGAGCTCGGTCATCAGCGCGACGATGTACGGCTGGCTGATCGTCTGCCCGCGGGCAATGGGCAACGGCCGATCGTCGTAAGCGTGCGCCCGCTGCGACTCTGGGACGAAGCGGTGGCGCGGCACCTTGCGCATCGCCTCGAGTACACGGGCATCCCTCACCCCGCGTGCCTCGATTTGCCTTCGCACCATGTCGAACCGCTCTTGCTCGCGCGCCACCGGCTCAGGTGGGACGGCGTGGGCCGACCCCGACTTCTGACCGCAGGCGCCGAACACGAGCAGCGCCACCCATGTAGCTCTTCGCATCGACGCTAAAATACCACGGAACCGGGCGGCAGTTGCTCCCCGGAAAGTCGCGGGTATCCTTCGGCGCCCATGAGGCTGGTAGTACAAAAATACGGCGGTACGAGCGTCGGTTCGCTGGACCGCATCCGCATGGTCGCGGAGCGAGTCGCCGAGACCTACCGTGAAGGCCACCAGGTCATCGTCGTGGTGAGCGCGAAGGCGGGCGAAACCGACCGATTGCTCAGCATGGGCTGGGAGCTTTCCGACGGGCCCGCGGAGCGTGAGATGGACGTGCTCGTCTCGAGTGGCGAGCAGGTCAGTGCCGCGCTCTTGGCGATCCAACTCAACGAAATCGGCGTCCCAGCGCGCTCGATGCTCGGCCACCAGGCGCGCATCTTGACCGACAACGTGCATCGCAACGCCCGCATTCGCACCATCGATGGAACGGGGCTTCGCTCCTCGCTCGAGACGGGCAACGTGCTGGTCGTCGCAGGCTTCCAAGGCACGGATGCGTACGGCAACATCACCACCTTGGGGCGCGGCGGCTCCGACACCTCGGCGGTCGCGATCGCGGCAGCAGTCAAGGCCGACGTCTGCGAGATCTGCACCGACGTCGACGGGGTCTACACGACGGACCCAAGCGTCTGCTCCGGCGCGCGCAAGATCAAATGCATCAGCTACGAGGAGATGCTCGAGCTCTCGTCGCTCGGGGCCAAGGTCCTACAGATACGTTCGGTGGAGCTTGCGATGAAGCACCGGATGCCGCTGCACGTGCGCTCGAGTTTCTCGAACGCGGAGGGTACGATCGTGACCGATGAAGAACACCTGCTCGAAAAAGTCATCGTGGCCGGCATTGCGGCCGACAAGAAGACCGTGAAGCTGACCGTCAGTGCGCTGCCGGATCACCCCGGGGTCGTTGCGAGCGTGTTCGAACCGCTCGCTGAAGCCAACATCTCGGTCGACATGATCATTCAGAACATCTCGAAGCGAGGGCACACCGATGTGACGTTCACGGTGAGCCGCGAGGATGCGGACCACGCAGAGAGCATCGCAAAGGAGCTCGTCGCCAGCGTCGACGCGGAAGGCGTCGTGCGCGATGACAGCGTCGCTAAGGTTTCGATCGTGGGCGTTGGGATGCGCAATCATGCGGGCATCGCCGCCCGTATGTTCCGGCTGCTGGCCGACAACGGCATCAACATCAAAGCGATCAGCACGAGCGAGATCAAGACCTCGTGCCTGATCGAGGCCGAGCACGCGGACCGCGCGGTGACCGTGCTCCACGACGGCTTCGACCTCGGCAAACCCGCCAGCTAGCGTCGATGGAGCAACGTCACGCGAGAACGGCCGATGGAGGGTCGTGGCGACCACATCACGATCCTCATCGATCCGGTCCGCCGCGTGCGTCGTGCTCGTGCTTGCGTGCAGCGCCATCGCCTCAGGCCGCCCCCTCCGGATTCGGCAACTGCCTTCAGTGAAGGTCGAAGCGAACGCCGACCCGCGCCCCAACCGTCAAAATGAACGCGTCGAGCGGGCTCGCGGCGTTGGTGGCCACCCAGTAACCGCGCACGTCCGCGCCGACGAGCCATCGCTGGTTGATGAGATAGTCCACGCCAAATAACACGTGCAGGGCGAAGTCTCCCCGGCTCCTCCGATCGCGCACGGTCAACAGACCATCGAGGCCAAACCCGATCAACGGAACGAATCGGACGATGTCGAGCGCGTAGACCGTCTCGAGCCCGGCCATGCTGACGTGCAGCGGCCGTTCGGCCGGGAAGACGTTGTAGCTGAGGAGCCCCTGGATGCTCCATGCGTCACCGACGCCTCCGCCAGCGCTAAGGCCCACATCAACGCCGTTGCGGGGGAGGGTGTCCGTGCTCGGGATCCCAGCGTAACCTACCGCCAAGCCGAGCGTCGCTTGGTCCTCGTACGCGTGAGCCATCGAAGGGAGTGATGCCACCAAGGCGAGGCTCCCAAAGAGCGAGACGAGGCAACGCACAGCGAGCCCTCTAGCATGGGGGTCACACGCGATGCGAGGCTACGTTGACTGGGCGAGGGCCCCGTGTATAGTGCCGACGCGATTTGCCGGGTTTTCCCGGTCTTTTGGAGGAAGCCTTGGCCAACGACCCTGCCGAAAACGAAAAGCAAGCGCCGCTCACCGCGGGCCAACGACTCGCCGCGCAGCAAGCAGCCAAGTCGGCTCGCAAGGCTGCAGGACGGGGTCGCGACGCAGACCTCGTCGAGGAGAAGGCGCTCGCGCAGGCCGCCATGGCGAAGGACTGGCTCCAAGACAACTTGAAGCCGCTGGGGCTCATGGCCGGCGGGGTGCTCCTAGTGGCCGCGGTTGGGATCGGATGGTCCACCTTCACCCACAACCAGGACGCTGCGGCGGGCGCCGAGCTCGCGGCGGTTCTCGAGGGCAGCGCGGACGACGACACGGCGCTTGCGACCGCCTACGCCGCAGTCGCCGATACGCACGCGAAGACCCCGGCAGCCGCATGGTCGCGAATCGGCGAGGGCAGGGCGCTCTACGCGCAGGGGCAGTGGGAGAAATCTCGGGCAGCCTACCAAGCCGCGCTCGATAGCAGCGACGACGAAGCGGTCCATTGGATCGCGCTCGAAGGAATCGCCTACACGCTCGAGGCGGAGAAGTCCTATGACCAGGCCATCGAGCAGCTCGAGGCTTTGCGTGAGCTCGACAGGAGCATCGCCCCGATCGCCGGGTACCATCAAGGGCGCCTCCTGGCCGAGCAGGGCAAGCTCGATGAGGCCAAGACCAAGTTCGATCGCGTCTTGAACGAGCTGAAGCAAGCGGACGCACCGCTGCTACCATACACGCAGGAACAGACCGAGGCGCGCCTCGCCCTCATCGAGCCGAGCCTCGCACCCGCAGCTGGCGTCGATCCACGCACGGCCGGCGAGTTCATTCGACAGATGAACGAGATGCTCCAACGGCAACCACCGCAAGAATAGGCCCGTGCGATCGATACGCATCCGCTTCGCCGCCACCTTGGCTGTCGCCTCATCGGTGCTGGCGATTCCAGGCTGCGGAGCGGCCGGCGCGCCGGCGACCAACGCCGACAACTTCGGATGGGTGGAACAGGACGACGGATACGCGCGGCCGGGCGAGGGCGGTTTCAACGTCCGCTGGTCAAAGCAACTAACGGACCGTTGGGAAGCGCGCTATCTCCCGCTGGAGCTCAGCTCAGCGGAGTTCGATAGGAAGCGCCAGCGCGTCTACATCGGCACGACTGAAGGGAACATGTTTGCGTTCGCTCTGAACGGCCAAAGGTTGTTCTTCTACGACGCCGGCGCGCAGATCGAGTCGAAGCCTGCCGTCGATGCACGGACCGGTGAGGTGTACTTCCCGAGCGTCGACGGCACCGTACATGCACTGACGGTCGACGGCGGGGTCAAGTGGAGGACCAAGCTCATCGGAACCATGCGAACCCAGCCGGTGCTCACGGCTGACGCGGTGTACGTCGTAGGCGAGAACGACGTCGTAACGGCCCTTGCGCGAGACGATGGGCGCATCCTCTGGACCTACGACAAGGAGCCGGTCGAGGAGATCACCATCGCCGGGCATGCCGGGATGCTGCTCGAAGAGGGGCGGCTCTACGCGGCGTTCACCGACGGCTCCGTCGCGGCGATGAATCCCACCGACGGACGGCTGTTCTGGGAGATCGAAACTTCACTCGATGTCGAGCTTCGACCGGGCAACGTCCCGCAATTCCTCGATGTAGACACGACCCCCGTGATGCTGCGTGGCACGCTGTATGTCGCCTCGTTTACGGCCGGCCTCTACGCCCTGGACGCCGCCAGCGGAACGGTGGAATGGAGAGATGCAGAATTTCAGGGCGTGACTGGCCTCGCAACGGCCGGACGGATGCTCGTCATCTCCTCGGCCCGCCGGGGTGTATCGCTCCTCGACCTGCGAACGCGCGAGGTCCAATGGGAAAAGGCTCCAGAGCGCGGCGCCCCCACCCCGCCGGTCGTGACCGAGAGGGGCACCGTGATCTACGGCGAAACACAAGGATCACTGCTGGCTCTCTCTCTCTCCGACGGACGCGAAATCGCCCGCGCCGAAGGTGGAGCTGGTTTCTCGGCGACACCATCAGCGGCGGGCACCCTTGGGGGAGCGATTTCCAACGGCGGCCGCTTCCTGTTCCTGCGGCTGAACTAGCAGCGTCGGCGTCAGACATGGCGTCCGCTACAGATGCGGGGACGGCAGTGCTTCATCGAGGAAGGTCAATTGGGCGGCGATGCTCTTGTTGAACCAGTCACCGGTGTAGGGGGCGAAGTGGGGGCACTCGAGCTCGACGAGGCGCCCGCTCGGGATGAGCTTCGCAGCCTTGCGCACCGCCTCGATCGGGATGAGCGCGTCCTCGGTGGCGCCGACGAGGAGGGTCGGGACGGTGATCTTCGAAACCTCCCGGATGGGGCGGTAGAAAGGAAAAGTGAGCGCGATGCGGGCGGCGCACCGGTTGTCAAACGGTGCGCCTGGCGGGAGCAACGCCATGACCCCGTCCCAGGCGTCTTCTGTGTTCATGATTGCGAGCTCGCCAGGGCGGCCCACAGTCGCAACGTAGTAGGGGTCCCGGAACGTCGCGGCGCGAAGCGCGTCTCGCACGCCCGCGGCGGTCAACTTCAGCAGGTGAGCCAGCCCACTGGCATCTCCCGCCAAGGAAGCCATCGCATCGACGTGCGGCACGTGCGCAATGACCGCCGCGCACCGAACCCCGCGTGACGCCATCGTGAGCACGTGCCCACCGCCGAGCGATGTGCCCCAAAGAACCAATTGTTTCGGGTCGATCTCGGAGAACACTCGAACGTGCTCGACCGCGGTTTCAAAATCTTCGATGTGCCGGCGGGGGCTCACGAGCCTCCGTGGCTCCCCGTCGCTCTCGCCGAAACCCCGATAGTCGAACAGGAACGACGCGAAGCCTGCCTGCGAGAACCGTTCGGCGAACGAGGGAAGGGCCCAGGACCGTTCGGCGCCGAAGCCGTGACCCATGACGATGACCGGCGGCCGCAAGATGCCATCTGGCAAATAGAGCGTGCCAGCGCATCGTACGCCTTGGCTCGAGAAGTTTCGATCGACGCGAGTGGTCAATCGCCGCTCCCGGCGACCAGCGGATACACTATGCCGGCAATCGCGCCGCCGATGACCGGGGCGACCCAAAAGAGCCATAGCTGTTGCAGCGCCCAGGCGTCCGCAAAGAGGGCCGTGCCGGTGCTCCGCGCGGGGTTGACCGAGAGGTTGTCGACCGGGATTCCGATCAAGTGGATCAAGGTCAACCCGAGGCCGATCGCGACCGGCGCAAGAGCTGCCGGCGCGCGCTTGTCGGTCGCGCCGAGGATGATGAAGAGGAACATGAACGTGAGGACGACCTCCGACGTGAGGACGGCGTAGATCGAGTAACCCCCTGGCGAGTGCTCGCCGAAGCCGTTCGACGCGAAGCCGCCCGCTACGAAACCATCCTGGCCGGAGGCGATGGAGTAGAGCACGGCTGCACCCGCAATCCCGCCGAGGACTTGCGCGATGATGTATGGGACGAGCTCGGACGCCGGGAAGCGCTTGCCCACGAAGAGGCCTACCGAGACGGCCGGGTTGAGGTGACAGCCCGAGATGTGCCCGATGGCATACGCCATCGTCAGGACGGTGAGACCAAACGCGAGCGCGACGCCGAGAAAGCCGATCCCGACATCGGGGAAGCCAGCCGCCAGAACCGCACTCCCGCAGCCACCGAAAACGAGCCAGAACGTGCCCACAAACTCCGCTGCAACCTTGTTTCCAAGCGTCATGCTTCCTCCTGAGCCCGATGCGCCGGGCGGGCGGATAGTCTCACCGCGTGGGCACGCTGTAAACGGAGGCCTGAAGGTGAGCGCCTCAAGGCATTCGTTCGCCCGAGGCGAGACAGGCCCGAATGCCACTCCGGAGCTCGACGGAAGGCTCGAAGCCCATGCGCTGGGCGCGACTGGTGTCGTAGTGATATTGTCGGCCAACGACGCGAACCGCGTAGCGCGTGAGACGCGGCTCCCGGTGAGTGAGACGAGCCGCCGCCTCCATCGCGCCGGCCACGACCAGCGCCAGGTGATACGGGATGTGCTGGCGCGGGCACGGGGCGCCGATCTCATCGGCTACGGTCTCTAGCAACTCACGCCATGTGCAATTCGCTGGATTGGTGAGGTTGTAGACACCGCCTGACGCGGCCGGCTCAGTGAGCACGAGTGCAAGAAAAGCAGCGACGTCATCCACGTGCACCAGATCGACGGTGTTGTCGCCGCGCCCGATGATGCGGGCTCTGCCAGAACGGAGGTTCTCGACGAGCTTGGGTAGAAACCTGTCGTCCCCCGGGCCGTAGATCACGCTAGGCCTGACGATGACGAGCTCGAACGCGTGTCGTGCCCGACGGCGCGCGGCTGCTTCGCTGTCGATCTTGGTGTCGCCGTAAGGGTCGCCTATCTTGCGCACGGGGGCGTCCTCGTCGAGTCGTTCGTTCGCGCGTCGCCCGTACACCGACACCGAGCTCATGTGCACGAAGCGCCGAATCCCGGCGCGGCAGGCCTCGGCGGCGACGTTGTCGGTCCCGTCGATGTTCACCCGCCGGCACAGGTCCCACTCCTGGCCATAGCCGACGACGCCGGCCAGGTGCACGACGCCGTCGTGATCCGTCATCAACCCCCGGATCGTCTGCGCGATGGTGATGTCCCCGCGAACGATCGCAACACCATCGAACGCATCCTCGGACTCCTGCGGCAAGAGCAACGCGGTCACTCGATCGCCTCGATCGAGCAGGGCACGGATTAGGGCTCGTCCGACAAAGCCCGTCGCTCCGGTAACGAAGACGCGCATGGCCTAAGCAGCCACCTGCACGGCGTACACGTCGAATCCCGTGGCCTCCTCGGTCACCCGCAACACGTGCCCCCATGCGCCGTCCGCGCGATGATCTCATCCTTCATGGCTTCGGTGAGATCGTTGAAGTACGCGGAGTAGCCGGATATGCGCACCACGAGATCACGATGCTTGTCGGGGTGTGCCTTCGCATCGATGAGCACCGCGGGGTCCATGATCTGCAGCTGCAACTGCATGCCACCTTGAGCGAAATAGCCCCGCACCAGGCCGTCGATGATCGCGGTGCCTCGATCGCCATCGACGAACGCGGGATGCAATTCCTGGTTCAGCACGCAACCGTTGCTCACCGACGCAACCCGCGCGGCGGAAGACAGCGCAGCCGTCGGTCCCCGTCGCTCGCGCCCCGTACGCGGCGAAATTCCGTTTGCCAGAGGCTCTCCCGCTCGCCGCCCCGACGGCAACGCCCCCAGCCGGTGTCCAAAACCTTGATGGGTGGTCATGGTCCAGAAGCCGGGCGAGTAGTGGCCGCTCCGCGGATTGCGCCGCTTCGCTACCATCTGTGCGAACCGCCTGGACACCCGGGCCACGTGTCGATCTGCATCGTCGGAGTCCTCGCCGTACGTCCCAATGCGATTGAGGAGCCGCGCACGTAGCGTCTCGGACCCCACGAAGTCATGGTCGAGCGCTTCGACCAGCGCGGCGAGGGTTACCCGACGCTCGCCGAACACGACTTGCTCGATCGCCGCCAACGAGTCGGCGACGTCCGCCAGGCCGACACCTTGCAATCCGCTCGTGTTGTAGATCGCTCCCCCGCCATTCACTTCACGCGCAGCGTCGATGCAACCATCGATCATGACCGAGAGCAGCGGTGTGGGGCGATGACGAGCGTGTGCGCGCTCGATCGCGTTATTTCCATCGGTTGCGTCGGCGATGAGGCGCTCGAGCTGTCGCTCGAACGCGGTGTAGACGGCTTCCATCGAAGTCAGGACACTTGGTGCGCCGGTAGCTGGTCCCACTTGCCGGTCGCCGTCACGCCCATTGTGCAGCGCGAGGTGCAGCGCGTAAGCCATGTTGAGGAAGCCTGCGCCTGCGGCCGGAAACGAACGATAGGGCACGCCCCACTCGGCGCAGCCAACGATGGAATAGTCGCGCGCGTCACGGATCGGGACACCGGCATCGCGCTGGCTATCGATTACTCGGTCGTCGTTGAACAGTGCCGGAATGCCGCCACCCTTCTTCAGCACCTCGTAGCAGCGCGCGCGAAACTCCCGGGGCGTTCCGGCATGCATGCGGACGTGAATGTTTGGTTGGCGAAGGCGCATTTGGTCGTACGCGTCGAGGAACACGTAGGAAAGATCATTGACCGCATCTATTCCCTCGGGAGTCTGACCACCGAGCGTAATGCCGGATGCAGACGACAACCCGCTGAAAAACTCGGTCGCACGCCCGAAGAACAGAGGTAACAGCTCCGCCGCCTTTCCGAGGAAGCAGCCGACGAGCTCGACGGCACGCTCACGTGTGAGCCGACCCGCCGCCAGGTCTCGCTCGTAGTAGGGCAAGAGATATTGATCCATACGACCGAACGAGACGCCATGCTGAAAGCTCTCCTGATGCACGAGCACGTGGGCGATGAACACACTCTGGAGCGCCTCATGAAACGTCCTTGCGGGGTGTGCAGGAACCCTCTCGAACAGCTCGGCGAGCTGACGCAGCTCCGCACGGCGCATGGGATCGGCAGCTCGCGTCACTTCGGCGGTTAGAAACGTCCGCCACCGGTGGCCATAGGCGATGGCCGCTTCGGCAGCGATGGAAGCCGCCTGGAGAAATCTGCGCTGGGATCGCTGCTCGCGGGTCGGTCGGTGACGAGGCTGTGTCTCGATCTGGCGATCGAGCGCGGCCCTGCGCCGGCGGATGGAGTCGACGATCCCGGCGAAGCCGTGCGTGAGCACGGACGGATAGTCGGGGGTGACGTGCGAGATCCCTGCGAACTGTGTGAGCACGAACGCGCGCCCGTCCGTGAGCTTGTCGATCAGGTCCGGTCCCGCCGCATAAAGGGGCGTCGTCGCGAGCACCGAACGGCGGAACCAGTAGGGAAAGATCTCCTGCTCGAGAGCGCGCCGCTGGGCCGGGGTCGTCCTGATCGGATTGTCGTGCCGGCTGCCGAGCGTATCGAGCTCGGGCAGCAGCAACAGTCCGCCGTAGTCCGGATGCAGTGGAGCGCCGATTCTCTGGGAGCTCGGGTTGCCGACCAGAAGCTCATGGTCGTACACCCGCAACTGCATGTGCTCGAGGGTGTGGCGAAGCGCCTTCGCGTGCGCCAGCTGCCAGTCGCTGGGCTGCATCCGGTCGATCCGTTGATACGCGCGCATCAACGTCGTGTTGAAGCGTGTCTTCCACCGTGGAGCGATCGCGCCGCGCGCCTGATCGCCGAGCCCACGCTGGTAGAGCCGATAGTGCCACCGCTCTAGCCAGCGCGGGACGCGAGACCGCGTCGTTTGCGCTAGGTATTCGGTCATCAGGGATGCCTTCTCGGTACACAGGTTGTACGGAGCGGCCAGCAAATCTGCGCGCAACGCGGCGAGGCGCGCGGATGGAGCGGCCGGCGAGACGCCAGTGGGATGGGAGGGGGAGGGACATGCGCTGACGGCTGAAGACATGGTGGCCCCTACCTAATTTTCGAGCACGAGGTGCTGTGCTACGCGCACGAGATGATCTTCGAACAGCGTCACCGCGGCCTGCTCCTGTCGCGGCGTTGCGTGCTTTGCCGGGGCTACTGTGCCCGCCAGTCGCGCCAGCTCGCGCGGCGTGCTGAGGCAGTAGCGCATGCCGAGCGCGATGACCGCCTGGATCGCCATGCGCAGCTCGCCGACGGGTCGCCCGAGCGGAGCGGCCAGCAGAGTAGACGTGGCTTCGAGAAACGGCACCAAGGCTCGCTCGCGCCACAACTCTTCTAGCTCACCGGTCTCCACCAGCGTGCGCATGATCAGCTGAAGCAACGGTCGGCGGCGCCTGCCAAAACGCACGCCTTCACGCACCAGCGATTCGACGAGCGTTCGCAGCTCCGCAGTCGAGACGCTGGCGTCCCGAACCTCGTCAGCAAAGTGATCTAGCAGCGAGGCGAGCGGCGCGAGCTCGCGGGACACGTCATCGAACGCGCGGTCCAGACAGGCTCCGTAGAGATCCTGCTTGTTGCCGAAGTGGTGGTTGATCGTCGCCAGGCTGACGCCCGCAGAACTAGCGACGGCCCGCAACGAGGTCCCGTGCACACCGGACCGAGAGAAGTGCTGCGCCGCCGCCTCGAGCAAGCGAGTGCGAGTGCGAGCGGGATCAGCGTTGACCGGACGGGCCATAACCGAATAATACGCTTGTCCAGTTCTGGGTCAAGACAAACCTATATTCCCTCGGCCTGTGGGCTTTCGCGGGAGCTAGGGTGTAAGAAAGGCTGCCGATCATGCGGGTCCCTACCCACTATCTCAATAGCTTCATCAGCTTTGCCGAAGCCCATGGCGCCTCCCGCCAGGAGCTCTTGAACGAGGTGGGGGTCTCGCAGGAGACGCTCGAAGATCCGGAGGCACGGATCGAGTACGAGCAATTCAAGCTGCTGATCCAAGGGGCGGTTGCACGGAGCGGAGATCCGGCGCTGGGGATGCGCCTGGCAGGCCAACTGCCTATCACGACTCATGGCCTCCTCGGATACGCCGCCATGAGCAGCGAGACCCTGAAAGAGGCGTTCTCCTTCGTCACCCGCTTCGTCCCGACCCGCCTTCCCGTGCTGGTCGCGGAGCTCTCGGTCGACGGGGACATCGCAACGCTCCGCATCGAGGAAGCGGCTGTTCTGGGCGAAGTGCGCGCCATCATCTTGGAGACTACCGTCGGTGCCCTCCACGCGACTGCGCGTTTCCTCACTCGCGACGAGTTCGAGTTCGAGGAGCTGCGCTTCCCATACGAGGAGCCGGACTACGTCGAAGAGTACCGGAAGGCCTTCGATTGCCCGTTGGTGTTCGGTGCAGAGGCGATGGAGATGCGCTTCGCGGCCCAGTTGCTGGAGACGCGGCTTCCGCTTGCAGACGAGGCTGCAAAGAAGCTGGCGGCGAAACGCTGCGAAGAGGAGCTGGCCGCGATCGAGAGCAGCGATGACCTGGAGCAGCGGATGCGCGTCCAATTGTTGAAGATGGACCGCCTGGCTCCTAGCTTGGACCACTTGGCGAAGACCTTCGGGCTCTCGCCAAGGACCATGCGCCGGCGACTGCGAAACGCAGGCACCTCTTACAAGGCGATCCTGAACAGCGTGAGAGAGGAGTTGGCGATCCAATATCTAAGGACGACCCGCCAGACCATCTATCAGATCGCAGATCGTCTGGGTTACAGCGATCAGTCCAACTTCGGCCGAGCATTCCGGAGCTGGACGGGAAAGTCGCCCCAGGAATTTCGCGACGCTAAGTAACGGCGCTTACGCCTGAGCGACGGGTTGCCCGTTGCCCTGTGTCGATTTGCGCTGCCGTTTCAGACCGAAAACCTCCGCCTCGATCTCGAGCTCTTGCTCACCACGCGTCGTCTCGGCCTGCAGATAGTCTTTCTTCGTATGGTCGACGCGGGTGTAGCTCGCAACGGCATTGAACGCCGCGTTCAACACCGCCGAGAGCGCGGACGTGGAGATGGGGAATGAGAAACCGACACGATCCGACAGGTGGAAGACCTTGCGGGCGGTGGCTCCCGCGAAGTCGAAGGCGTCGATTCCGAGCTCGGCGAGATCCTCTTCGGCGAAGGCCACCGCGGGGACGAGCGGCAGGATGAGGCTCAACCGGTGAGCCCGGGCGAAGGGGTTCCTCTTCTGCCACGCGGTCAGTGGAAATTCCTTGAGATAGTTCGACGGCAGCGCGGTGTGTCGCGATTCGTCCCGGTGAAACAGCCGCAAGACCTCGAGGCCAGGCAGCGTGCTCATCATTCCGAACAGGCCTAGTGCGAATCCCTCTACCACCACGTTCATGGCGAAGAACTTTTCGACTCCCTTCGATTTGAAGCCGCGTTCGAGCAACAGGTACTCCCAGATGGGCATCCGCGGAATCTCGCACTCGAAGGCTTGGAGCAGCTCGCGCAGAACGACGAAGTGCTTCGCTTCCTCTAGGACCTGCATCGTGAGCGCACCACGCGCCCCGGTACTCTTGACCTCGTTCAGCAGCTCCGTAGAGACGAGCCAGGCGTAGGCCTCGCCGTGCCCGATGAGGGAGAGCACGTTGACGATCGCCTGCCGTTCACGTTCCGTGTACTCGCTCATGATCTTGTCGCGGAACTCCTGGCTGCGAACCCGCTTGAGCTCCCGCAGCTCGTCCCGGTCCATGGACTTCTCAGCCATGCTCAGGAGGGTGAGCTCCTCCATCGTGCAGTCGCGGAAGTCGAGCCAGGGAGCCTGCTCCTCGGCCTTCCAGAGCAGGCGCATGCTCTTGTCGTAGTGCTTCTTGCGGAGCTGATCCTTGGCGCCGCCGTTGAACTCGTAGTGGATATCGTCGTAGTCGCCCTTGCGGCCCCCGAGATGGAGACGCCCCATCACCCCGTCGTAGCCTCGGACTACGCTATTTACGACCTCTTCGACGCGGCGCTGGATCTTCGCGCTTTGCGGGTTGAGCTCGATCTTCTCGAATTCCATGGGCGTCCTCCGTGCACTTCGACGCCGAGGTCGTCTCGGGCCTCTCCTGCTCTACTCGCAGCTTGCTCTCCAGGAAGTCGGATGCACAGGTGGAAGCCGGACAACGATTGGTCATTTCCGGCCACAGCCGCCCTGCGGTCGGCCGCACCGCCTCCAGCGGAATCCTCGCGTCAGACGGGCGCTGCGCGCTACGATTGCGGCCGTGACTCACACGCGCAGGCGCGTCAGCCGACTCATTCGCGACGCGATCGCCCGTTTCGAGCTCGACCTGACCGATATGACCGTTCTGACCGAGGCGGCCACGGGCTACTACGCGTCAACGCCAGTCATTGCGGCGCTGGCCGGAGCCAAACGGGTGCTCGCGCTTGGACGGGACTCCCGATACGGGACTTTGGCCGAGGTGGAACGCTCCATTCGTTCCGTCGCAACGGAGCTTGGTGCCTTGGCTCCGATCGAAATCCTCCATGATCGATCCGACTCGATCATCGCCGGAACGGACATCGTCACGAACCTCGGCTTTGTGAGGCCCATCGACGAACCACTACTGTCCAAGTTGGGATCACAAGCTGTCGTCTCACTGATGTGGGAGACGTGGGAACACCGGCCGGAGGAAGTCGATCGAGACGCTTGCACACGCCTGGGCATTGCGATCCTCGGAACCGACGAGAACGACGAACGGTTGCGGACGCTAGACTATACCGGTCTGATTGCGGCCAAGCTTCTTTTGCAGCTCGACGTGGAGCTGCTGCGCTCGCGCGTTGCGTTGATCGGTAGCGGGGACTTCGCACGCAGCGTCATCGACAAGCTTGGAGGCCTTGGCGCACAGGTCGACTGGATCGATGAAAGAGACCTCGAAGGAAAGGCCGCAACCGAGGTGCTCGAGTCGGCCGACGCCCTCGTGATCGCGATGGCCACGGGCCGAGAAACCTTGATTGGCGAATCTGGAGTTTTGAGCGCCGAGCAACTCGCACGGCTGAACCCTGACCTAGCGGTCGCCCACATCGCGGGCGGAGTCGATCGGGACGCACTGGCAAGACATGGCCTTCGCTGCATGCCTGAGCGTTTTGCGGCCCCCCCACACATGAGCGCGGCCACGGATTATCTCGGACCGAAGCCGGTCATCGATCTCCACACGGCGGGCTTGAAGGTCGGCGAGGCGCTCGCTCGTGCCCGCCGCGCAGGAATGGATGCCGAGCAAGCGCAGACCCACGTGCTCGAGCACTCGCCGCTCGCGATGGCCTTTGACCTGCCTCCGCGCACGCCTCACCCGGCCGATGCGTTGCGTGCCCGAATACCCCGGCTCCGAGCAATGGTCTGTCTGACGATCGACATCGACTGGGCCCCCGACTTCATCATCGACTACGTGCGGGAAACGTTGATCGAACGCGGCGTGCGCGCGACGTTCTTCATAACCCACGAGAGCCCCGCGTTGCGGCGATTGAAAGATCGCCCCGACCTATTCGAGCTCGGCATCCACCCTAATTTCTTGCCCGGGTCCACCCAAGGCAAGAGCATCGGCGGTGTACTCGAGCACTGCATGGCTTTGGCCCCGTCGGCGACCAGCATGAGGACGCACTGCCTGCATCAATCGACACCGATTCTTCAGCAAGTGATCACAGATACGCCAATCGATACCGATGTCTCTCTACTCATGTCAGCGATTCGACCCCTCACGCCATTCGAGCACCGCTACGGCGACGGCTCGTTGCTGCGCATCCCCTACGGTTGGGAGGATACGTTCTCCATGGAGTCTCGGGACATGAGTCGCCCCCCGATCGATCCAGCCTCCACCGGCCTGCAGGTGCTGGCGTTTCATCCGATCCACATCTACCTCAACTCCGCCTCGATGGATGACTACACCCGACTCAAGGCGCGAGTTGGTGATCTTGCAAAGGCCGGCATCGCCGAAGTCGACGAAGTAGTCCGGCAGGGCTTCGGCATCCGCTCGCGCTTCTTACACGTGGTCCGTCAATTGCAGGCCAGCGGTCGGTCTACCATGATTCGCGACGTCCGTCCGCACCTCCTACCGAGCCCGCCATCATGACGTTGGCTCCCGTCATCGCACAGGCCATTCGCATCCGGGCCTTCGAAAGCAAATTGCTCGAGCTCTTCGGCGAGGACGCTTTCTCGGGAACGGTGCACACCTGTATCGGCCAAGAGCTGTGTGCCACCGCGCTCGCTCCCCATCTGGACATCGGACGAGACGCATTCGTGGCAACCCACCGCGGTCATGGACACTACCTCGCCTTAGGTGGACCACCAGACGCGTTGCTTGCCGAGCTCATGGGTCGGGAAGGCGCCCTTTGTCGCGGCCGTGGCGGATCCCAACATCTGTGCCACCGAGGCTACATCAGCAGCGGCGTGCAAGGCGGTACGCCTCCGTTGGCGGTCGGGCTGGGCTGGGCGCGAAAGCTCAGAGGCACGGACGCCATCGCCGTTGCACAAGTGGGTGACGGCACGTTCGGGGAGGGCGCGCTCTACGAGGCCATGACCTTCGCCGCATTGTGGAGCGTGCCCGTGCTCTTCTTGGTCGAGTACAACGGCATTGCGATGACCACCGACGTTGCAACGACCACGCCGGGGGATCTAGAAAAGCGTATCGCGGGCTTCGGTGTGGGCTACGACCGCCGTTCGGACATGGAGCCAGAGGCGCTACACGCGCACATGGGCGAAGTCGTCTCGCGGGTGCGAGCCGGTCAGCCGTTCATGCAGATCATCGACACGCGTCGACTGGCAGCCCACAGCAAAGGGGACGACACTCGGCCCCCCGAAGTCATCGCTGCCCTGCAGGCCCGTGATGCGGTGCAAGACGTTCTAGATTCCGATCCGGAAGCGGCCGCGCTCATGGGACGCTACGCCAAGGAGGTAGGCCGGCTTGCCGGCGAGGTGCGGGAGCGACCGCTGATCCCCTTTGAAGATGGTCCGGTGCTTCCACGGCCGTCCCCATGCGACCACACGGCTTCGGAGCCACCGGGCGGTGACGTCCGAATCGTTCAGCGCCTCAACGCTGAGCTCCATCGCATGATGGACCAAGACCCCTCGATCGTGGTCATCGGCGAAGACCTGGCCGATCCATACGGGGGCGCATTCAAGGTCACACGCGGTCTATCCGCTGCACACCCGGAGCGGCTCTTCAACACACCGATTTCCGAAGCTGCCATCGTGGGCGTTTCCAATGGACTGGCCCTTGGCGGTGCTCGCCCGATCGCCGAGATCATGTTTGCCGACTTTGCTTTTCTGGCGGCGGACCAGCTGATCAACCACGCAGCCAAGTTCCACTACACGTACGCCGCTCAGGTCACTTGTCCGCTGACGTTGCGTTTGGTCTCCGGCGGCGGACGCGGCTACGGGCCCACCCACAGCCAGTGCACGGAGCTAGCGTTTTGCGGCATTCCAGGGCTCCGGGTCTTGGCGCTGTCCCATCGACATCCGCCGGAGCGGCTGCTGCGCGCGGCAGTCTACGACGATGCGCCGACGATTTTGGTCGAACACAAGGCGCTCTATGGTCTCTTCCCACCGCAAGAGCCGCCGCTTGATCTGACGCGGTGCGAGACTTCGGACGAAGCAGGCGAGCCACTGCCCGAATATGCGCCCTTGTGTTTCGCACCCCTGGACGATGAGAGGGCGGATGTCACCCTCGTGACCTACGGCGGAACGGCACCGATCGTCGAGGAGGCCATGCGTGAGCTCATCCTCCAAGACGAGCTCCGCTTCGAGTACATCATTCTCACGCAACTTTGGCCGCTACACGCCGCGCCCATCGTGGCGGCAGCTCATCGCACCAGACGTCTAGTGATCGTGGAAGAAAGTGTTGCGACGTTCGGCTTGTCGGCGGCCATCGCCGCCGCAGTGGCCCAATCGCCCGGGCCCCAGGTAGCGATTGGGTCTGTTGGCGCCGCGCCTGTTCCGATTCCGTGTGCACGTCATCAGGAATCCTCTACGCTGCCAACGACTCGATCGATCGCTGACAAGGTTCGATCCATGATGCGCAGCGAGTGACACCAGGAGGCCCATGTCGATACCACACGAGATCGTCGTCCCGCGCCTCAACGTCGCCGATTCGACCCTTCGTTTGGTCAAATGGACCGTCCGCAGCGGCGAGCGCGTCGAGCCCACCACGGTGATTGCGATCCTCGAGACCAGCAAGGCAACCTTCGAGATGACTGCCGAAACCGGTGGTCATCTGCATCATCTGGCGGACATCAACGAAATCGTCAGTGTCGGGCAGACCATCGCGCTGCTTACCGACAGCCCCGAGGTACCCGATACCACGGACCATAGTGCATCGACGCTCACCATCGAAATCGCAGGGGAGGGTCCCGAGATCAGCGAAAAAGCCCGCCCCCTGATGGCGCAACATGGTTTGACCGGAGCGGACTTCCCGGGACGATCGGTCGTGCGAAAGCAAGACGTAGAAGCGCTCGTTGCGACCGGACCAGGCGATCAGAAAGCCAAGCGCGAGCTCCGTTTCGGCGACGAAGTCTTCGATCTCGATGAGGAATGGGACGCCGCGCTCGCCTCGGAACACTATCAACAATTGCGTGCCACGCTCACGAAGCTGAGGCGGCGCATGAAGGCGCGCTTCGAC
Source organism: uncultured Sandaracinaceae bacterium (assembly GCA_964534585.1). Taxonomy (GTDB): domain Bacteria; phylum Myxococcota_A; class Polyangia; order Polyangiales; family Houyiibacteriaceae; genus SG8-38. The sequence goes on from CAZHPJ010000001.1 coordinate 18,767, forward strand.
CGACACGTATCGACGGGCGAGTTGCTCTACGACCGATGGGACATGGCTCGCGACCACGGCTTCGGTGAGGGCTCATCGATCTATGATACGTGCCTGCTGCTCGGAGACGTTCGAGTAGGCAAGCACTGCTGGGTGGGTCCCTTCACGGTGCTCGATGGCGCGCACAGCCCTCTGGAAATCGGAGACTACTCTTCGATCGGAAGCGGCACCCAGATCTACACGCACAATACGATTCAGCACGTTCTGACGGGCGGCCAACAAGAGGCTTTCCATGAGCCCACGCAGATCGGACGTTGTGTTTTCGTCTCTCCGATGTGCGTCATCGGGGCGGGTACCGCCATCGGCGACCATAGCTTCGTCGCTGCAGGCAGCTACGTCGAAGGCCGCTTTCCATCACATAGCTACATCGCCGGAAATCCAGCGACGAAAATCGGTCGAGTGGTCGTTGAGGGTGATCGTGCGCACCTCTTCCGCAAGCGGCGATGACGAGCGACTCGCACGGTCGCCATCGATCGGGACGGACGGCAAAGGGGGCCTTTCGTCCCACCAGCCGCAGCCGCTAGGGCTTTTCGGGCCTCAGGAGCCACTCGGCCAGTTTCTTTGTTGTAGTCCGGGCCGATTGCCTATACCGTTCCTGTACTGACCGGCCAGTACAGGAACGGAGTGGATGCCTAAGAGGACCCCATCACCAAGTCCGCAACCCCGCGGAACCCAGTCGATTCAGCGAATTCTCGATGCGGCGGCCAGCCTCTTTGGAACCGAAGGCTACCGCGGCGCTTCGATGACGGCAGTGGCCGAGGCAGCCGGTGTCTCTAAGAGCCTGCTGCACTACCACTTCCAGGGCAAAGAGCACCTGCTCTTCGAGGCACAACAGGCCGCGTATCGAAGAATCCATCAACACTTTCAAGCTCGATTCAGCCAAGGTGAACGAGGCATCGACACCGCCCTCGAAGCGCTCGATGCCCTGTGGCAAGCCGTTCATGACATGCGCGCCTGGGCGCCGTTCATGATCGAAACGATGAGCTTGGCCTCGCAGAACGAGCGCGTCCACCAACTGGCCCAGAACTTTCTCGATGAGTCGACGGCCCTTCTCGAGAGTGGCGTCACCCAAGTGTTCAAAGACGAGCAAGCCCGACTCATCGCTACACCCGAGCGAGTAGCCCGCGTCGTACGAGCATGCATTCAGGGCCTCATCGTCGAGCTATCGCTCGCAAGAACCGAAGAAGACCTGCGCAACGTCGAAGGGATGTACCAGGACATGAGGAATATGTTCGAACGCGCCGTCCTCTCTAGTGCCGGCCAATCGGCAACGCCACGCCCTGTCGATTCAGTGGAGCTCGCGACTCGGACCATCGAGGAGAACGCATCATGACTCAGCCAATTCTGCCCAAGAAATTTCAGCCCACCTCATTCGGCGAAATCGCCTATCTGGAGACCGGTTCGAGCGACCGGCCACCGGTGTTGCTGATTCACGGCATCCCGACCTCAGGGTTCCTCTGGCGCAATGTGATGCGCTACCTGCAAAACGATTTTCACTGCTACGCCCCGGACCTCATGGGGCTCGGCGATACCCGGGTCGATCCGGAAACGGCAGAGTTCGACATGGAGGCTCAGGCCGAAATGCTGGCGTCTTTCATGAGCGCGCTGGGGCACGAGGAGTTCGTCGTCGTGTGCCATGACCAAGGCGGTGCCGCGGCACAGATCCTCGCCGCGCGCGTTCCGCAGCGCATCCGCTGCATGGTCTTCACCGACTGCGTTTGTTACGACAACTGGCCGGTGCCGGCGATCATGCAGCTGCAGGCCATCTCCCGTGTGCCGCTGCTGCCTGACCTGCTGAATCGAAGCGGAGCGATGGCCTGGTTGGAGACGAAGACCCGATTCTCGAACTTTCGCAAGGGCGTCCACAATCCGAGCCGGCTGAGCGACGAAACGATCCACGAGTATCTTCGGCCGCTACAGGAGAACCGCAAACGTCGTGAAGCCTTTCGCGCATTTCTCCTCGCCGGGCATCCCCGCTACACGCTCGCGGCGGTGAGCGGGCTCAAGGCCTTCCACAAACCGACCATGGTGATCTGGGCAGCGGATGACGTCTATCTATCGCCGTCGTGGGGATTGAGGCTGATGGAGGACATCCCGGGCGCAGAGCGATTCGAGCTGGTCTCTTTTTGCGGCCACTTCTGGCAAGAGGAACGCCCGGCCGAATTCGCAGGGAAGATCGGCGCATTTCTGACCGATGTGCTCTCGCGGGAAGTCCCGGAAGAGGCGGACGCGACGAAGTCCGCGCCAGCGGATGAGAAGAAGGGAGCCCTCTCCAACAAGAAGCTCCCGGTAGTGACCCAAGAGGTTGGCTGAACACCACCCAATCGCGACGAAGAGAGGAAGAGGCGATGCTAGCCAATGAGATTCTGCTAACGACACCGACCTATCCTTACCCAACCCTGCCGGCCAATGATTCGTTGACCGACGCGACCGGGCAGCGCTTCACCAAGGGCGACAACGTCTTCACGATGGTCTCCCACACCCATTGCTTCGCCAATCACATTCTCGCGCAAAACGTGCGGACCCCGGTGGTGGTAATGGAGTACCCCCGGTGGGACGATTTCAAGGCGGAAGTCGACAAGGGCTATCCGGTGATCGGCATCAGCACCTATCCGGTCCACTTGGCCCGGGTACTCGAGATGTGTGAGTACATCCGCAACCGCTCACCAGCGACCAAGATCCTGCTCGGCTCCCATGGGGGCATGGCCTTTCGGTCCGTGTACGACAAGGACACGCAACGCAAGTACGTCGACCGCGTCGTGCATGGAGAGGGCGTGCGGTTCTTGCGCCGTTTCCTCGGGGAGACCGATATCGACCGACCGATCCGCCAGGCCCTGATGCCCAAGGCGGGGGGTGCGCCACCGTTCATGAGCAAGTACCCCGTCGGCAATATTGCGTTCCTCGTCTCCGGACTGGGTTGCATCGGCGGCTGCGATTTCTGTTCCACTACGGCGCTCTTCGATCAACACCGGACCGAGCTACTTTCCCCCGCCGAGCTGGTGGAGCACATCCGGCTCTACCACGACCATTTCCCCTCGGTCAGCCAGGTCTTCGTGATCGAAGAAGATCACTTCCGTTACCCCAAGTACCTCGAGGGCGTCCGCGAGTTGTGGATGGAGCAGCCCAAGATGATGGAGCAACTCGACTGGTTTGCTTTCGGTTCGATCGACTTCATCGGCCGCTACGCCGACAAGTATGGATGGGATGCGCTTGCCGAGACCGGGATCGGCACCATCTTCATCGGGGTCGAATCGAAGTTTGCTGGGGAGCACGGCTACAAGAAGCGCAAAAGCGCGAACGCTCAGGAGGTGTTCCAGAAGCTCCACAGCATAGGCATCCGCACCGTGGGCGCCTGGATGTGTGGCTTCGACTTCCACAACCATGCGAACGTGACGGAGGACCTGAACTACCTGGTCTCGCTCTATCCGACCTACCAGCAGCTGACCCGGGTTTCGCCGCTCCCCGGCACGGCGTTGTGGGCACGCATGAATGAAGAGAATCGCGTCCGCGATGTGCCCTGGGAAGACGTACATTTTTGGAGCAGTGCGCTCAAGAACACCAACTTCGAGCCCCATGAAACTCTGAACATCACAGAGTACGGCTACGATCTCCTGTACCAGACCTGGGGTCCTTCGATTCTCCGGCGATTGGACGTGCAGCTGTCGGGCTACGACTTCTGCCGCCGCTCGCCCAACCCGGTCCTGCGACGCCACAAGGCACTCTTCTTCAAACGCCAGTGCGCGATGCTCTGGACGAACCTCTACGGAATGGACCGTTTCGCGCCCAACGGCGTCGTTCGACGACGGGTCCGCAAGATCGACGAGAAGTACCGCGCGCTGCTCGGCGAACCCACGCCGGTGATGAAGGCCCTTGCGCGACTGATGGATGTCGCGGTGACGGGCGCGAAGGTGACGGAGTTCTTCGACTCGATGAACCGGCACCCAAAGGAAGAGCCCTATCACCGCTACGTCTACAAGAACAATGGCGAGAGCGACAGCGCGATTCCATATCACAAGGAGTGCCCGACGCCCCGCACGCGGGCCGTGCGGCGAGGGATGGCACGGGAAGCACTTCAACGTCGATCGATGGCGATGGGACTGAAAGCCAGCAAGGTCGTTGGTTGGCGGGACGGCGATCCGGCGATCGACGATTTTTTGGTGAACATGGTGGAGAGTGGTCGAGTGGGGTTCGGCTTCTAGGAGCTCTGGCGTGCACCACCAACAACAGATCATGCCGTTCGCCTCGCTACTTGGCCAAGAGAAGGTCAAGCGGGCTTTGTTGATGCTTGGCGTGAATCCGCGACTCAACGGCGCGCTCCTGCGCGGCGAAAAAGGCACGGCCAAATCGACGGCAGCCCGAGCCCTGGCCTCCCTGCTGCCGTCGATCGAGGTCAATCAGGGATGCCACTTCGGCTGCCGAAGCGATCGCCCAGCAACCTGGTGCGCAGAATGCCAACGCCGCTCCGACCGAACCGTCGTTGAACGTCGCCCACCGTTTGCAACGCTGCCACTGGGCATTACGGAAGATCAGCTCTTGGGCACGATCGATTTGGAACGGGTGCTTCAACAAGGCGAGCAACGCTTCAAGCCGGGATTGCTGGCGCGGGTGAACCACGGTGTGCTCTACGTGGACGAGATCAATCTGCTGGACGACCACATCGTCGATCTGCTCCTGGACTCGGCGGCGATGGGCGTCAACGTGGTCGAACGGGAGGGCATCTCGGCTACTCACCCCGCAGACTTCCTCTTGGTCGGCACGATGAACCCGGAGGAAGGAGTGCTGCGCCCGCAGCTACTGGATCGCTTCGGGCTTTGTGTCGAAGTAACCGCGTCACGGGACGCCTCCGAACGGGCCGAGATCATCGACCGATGCCTGGCGTTCGAGCGCGATCCTGTTGGGTTCACCCAAGCCTATGCCGAGACCGACGCGGCGCTGTCTGAACAGATCCGGCAGGCCCGGGAGTTGCTCCCTGCCGTCGAGGTGGACCCGAGCTGGCTGACCACGGTCGCCGAGCTCTCGCTTGCGCTCGGCGTCGACGGGCACCGCGCCGACATCCTCATGATCAAGGCGGCCCAGACGCTCGCCGCATTGGATGGACGGACCGCGATCCACTCTGACGACATCGAGGTTGCGACGGAGGTCGTCTACGCGCACCGATTGCGCCGTCGACCGTTCGACGATCAGGCCCAGGGCGACGAGAGCTTCCGCGAAACGGTCCGCGAGGTCGTCGGACGGCGGGAAAAAAAAAAGGAACCGCAGGGAGAAGTCCAACGTCGGACGGGAAGG
>CAZHPJ010000002.1:0-23364 GCA_964534585.1 uncultured Sandaracinaceae bacterium
ATCGTGTATGCAGCGACACGGCGGAACACCGAGAAGCTCGAGGAGGTGCTCGCCAAGGAAGGTTGGCGTGTCTCGGCATACCACGCGGGTCTTGCGCCTTCCGTGCGCGAGGAAGTGAACCAGCGCTTTGCCGATCGGTCACTCGACGTCGTGGTCGCCACCAACGCCTTCGGCATGGGCATCGACCGGCCGGACATTCGGACGGTCGTGCACGCGCAGGCGCCCGGGTCGGTCGAGGCCTACTACCAAGAAGTGGGGCGCGCCGGTCGCGACGGCCAGCCCGCTCACGGCCTGCTGCTGACCAGCTCCGGCGACCTCGGGCTGCGGCGCCGCTTGATCGGCTTCAGCGGCGGGAGGGATCCGGGCGGCGTCCCCGATCCCGAGCACGTGCAGCAGCAGTGGCGCCTATTCCTCGACCTGATGCGCTACGTTGAGGCGGGAAGCTGCCGCCACGATTTCATCCTCCGGTACTTCGGAGACGAGCAGGAGACTCTCGGTGGGTGCGGTCACTGTGACGTGTGCGAGAGGCTCGAAGAGCGAGGCGAGGAGGGAGGCGAGGGCGCTGCGTCCGGAGAGGAGGCGCTGCTGGTGCGCAAGGCCTTGGCGGGTGTCGCGCGTAACCAGGGGCGCGCGGGGCTGACAGCCGTCTCGGAGATGCTTCACGGGACCGACAATGAACGCATTCGCCGGCTGGGGCTGGCCGAGCTCTCCACGCACGGCCTCCTCAAAGAGCACCCCAAAGCCTGGGTTCTCGCGCTCCTTCGGCGGCTCATCACAGCGGATTTGGTAGATCTCAGCACCGGTGAGTTTCCGATTCCGTATCTGACGGCCCTTGGCATCGCCACCATGAGGGGCGATGAGCCCGTCCGCGTCCTCGTTCCACCAGCTGACGCGGGTCGCCCGCGGGCGTCCAAAAAAGAGCGCCGCCCGTCGAAGCGAGAGCTTCCGGACAACGTCGATCCATCACTGTTTGAAAGCCTGCGCACCACCCGTACCGACATCGCGCGCGCCAAGGGCGTCCCTGCCTATGTCATCTGCCACGACCGAACGCTCCTCGAAATCGCCGCCTACAAGCCTGCGTCGATCGAGGCCCTCGCCGACATCTACGGAATGGGCCCTGCGCGCATCGAGAACTACGGAAAGCCGTTCTTGGACACGGTGAACGCCCACGCGCCGTAGCCGACGACCTCGTCTCGGCCGCCGGCGGTGTCACCCGAGCTTCGCAGATCCAGGGTGCTTGCCACGAGCGAATGTCGCTGCGCCGCTCGCAACAGGCCCTGCACTGCGGTGCACCCACACGCATCCTCGAGCGCGATTCGCTCGGGCGCCAAGGCTTCGATGGCTGCTGCCGTGGCAGCGTCCATGCGCCGCGCGGTATCGTAGTCGTAGTAATGACTCAGATCCGAGCTGATCACGACTAGGGTTTCGTCCCCACCCCAGAGGGTTTCCAGCGCTTCGGCAACCTGCTCGGGCGATGCGCGTCCAACCGCAATCGGCAAGACCGCAAAGGCCTCGAGCACCTCTTGCAGAAACGGTAGCTGCACCTCGAGCGAATGCTCCCAGTGATGGGCGTCGTCGAGGATGTCCACGAACGGGAGGGCGAGCAGTCGGCGGCGCGCGTTTTCGTCGACCGGCGTGGCGCCCAAGGGCGTTTCGAAGGCCGTATTGTTGGGTACCGCAAGCCCATCGAAGGGAAAGTGATGACTCGGCCCCAGCAGCACGACGTGCGCGACCACGTCACGTGACGGCTCGAGCAAGACAAAAGCGTTGGCGGCCACCAGACCCGAATACATGTAGCCCGCGTGCGGAACGATCAGAGCTTTGGGCGACGCGTTGCCGTGCACGACGGATGCGCGTGCTTCATCGAGGTATGCGCGAACGACTTTTCGCAGCGCATGCGTGTCGGCGGGATAGAACGAGCCTGCTACGGCCGGTGGTCGAACAGTCGCCACCTCGTGACTCTGCGCACCCCTGAAGACTTGTCAACGTGGTGTCATCGGGGTTGCCAGCGGACAGCCTAGGGCACATCGTGCCCTGATGGGGCGTATGCGCAGATCGACCGTGCAGACCGAATATTGGAGCCGGCTCGACGACGGGAGGGTCGTGTGTGAGCTTTGTCCGCGCGCTTGCAAGCTCAGGGAAGGGCAGCGCGGCCTGTGCTTCGTGCGCGCACGCGAAGACGACGGGATAGTCCTTACGACCTACGGTCGCTCCAGTGGCTTCGCCGTCGATCCGATCGAGAAGAAGCCCCTCAACCACTTCCTTCCCGGAACGCCGGTCTTCTCGTTTGGAACGGCTGGCTGCAATTTGACCTGCAAATTTTGCCAGAATTGGGACATCTCCGCGTCGCGAAAGATGGCTACACTCTCCGACGCGGCTAGCCCAGAGGAGATCGCGAACGCTGCAGCGCGCCTCGGCTGTCGTAGCGTCGCCTTCACCTACAACGATCCAGTGATCTTTCTCGAGTACGCGCGGGACGTGGCGGCCGCATGTCGCGATCGCGACATCCGCTCGGTCGCAGTGACAGCGGGGTACATCAACGCTGAGCCACGAGAGGAGCTGTTCTCGTTCATCGACGCCGCCAACATCGACTTGAAGGCCTTCGACGAGGACTTCTATCGACGTATCTCCAGTGGTCATCTAGAGCCGGTGCTCGATACGTTGCGCTACTTGCGACACGAGACTGACACCTGGTTCGAGATCGCGAACCTCGTGATCCCCGGGTACAACGACGCGGAAGACGACATCCGCCGGTTGACCGACTGGATTGTCGGCGAGCTTGGTCCCGATGTACCGCTTCACTTCTCGGCGTTTCATCCTAGCTACAAGATGCGCGAGGTGCCGCCCACGCCGCGAGCGACGCTGAGGCGCGCGCGGGAGCTCGCGAAACAGGCAGGCGTTCACCACGTATACACCGGCAACGTGTACGACCGCGAGGGAGACACCACGTATTGCGCGGAATGCGGCATGGAGCTGATCGTCCGCGATTGGTACGAGGTCGTTGCGTGGAACCTCGAAAACGGAGCCTGCCCGGCATGCGGCGCCCGCTGTGCCGGCGTGCTCGAGCCAGCCGTGGGCACCTGGGGCGCGCGTCGCCTGTCTGTCAAGATGGGGCGGGGTGGAATTGCGCGTGCGTAGGCGCGATGCGCTTACGCCGCCGAGACGTTCTCTTGTCGTGGCGTCAGGGCCTTCCCCAGGAACTCGAGGACCGCGCGAATGCGAGCGCTGTCGCGAAGGTCCTTGTGCACCGCCTGCCAAATCTGGCGGGGCTCGGGGGCGCCTTCGACCGGAACCCGCATGAGGTGGCGGTCGTTGTCGGCGACCAGGCAGGGAAGGAGGCCAATCCCGGCCCCGGCAACCGTGGCCGAATAGGTGGCTGACACGCTGTCGGAACGCAGGGCGACCCTGGCGCCGTCCATGCGCGCTTCGATCCATTCGTTCTCGCGGCGGAACGGATGCGTGTTCGCAAAGAGAATCATCTGGTGCCCAGCTAAAGACTCCCTCGGAAGGCCAAACCGGTCGACGTAGTCGAGCGACGCGTAAAGCCCGAGGTGAATAAACGAGAGTCGCTTGATGATGAGGTCCTCCTGGGTCGGACGAGCGAGACGAAGCGCGATGTCGGCTTCACGCCGGGCCAGATTCACGTCCAGGTTGGTGCATTGCAACTCGAGTTGAATCTCCGGGTAGCGCTCGCGGAAACGGCGCAGATGCGGTGCGATGAACCGCGTCGCGAGCATTTCGGTGGCGGTTAGGCGAACCACGCCCTCGAGCTTCTGGTCTTCGCCGGCGACGTCGCGCTCGACGCCGAGCGCCTCCCGTTCGATTCGCTCGGCCCGTGGCAGCAAGCGGTGGCCCGCATCGGTCAACACGTAGCCGCTGGGCGTTCGGTCGAAGAGCCGCGCGCCTAGCTCCTCTTCGAGCTTTATCAGTCGCCGGCCGACCGTCGTGGGGTCCAGCGCCAATGCAGTGCCGGCTGCGGCTAGCGACCCATAGCGCTGCAGCGTCAGAAAATACCGCACATCGTCCCAGTTAAACATGGCCTGCAGCATCGCAGTGTCATTTGAGACGTGCAACTGCAAAAGTGCGCTTCCGGGCTGCACCCAAAGCGGCTCATGAGGCCTTAAGTCTTTCATATGACAGGCGAAAGGAGTCGATCATGCACACGCTAAAGCAAATGGATCCAAAGCTCTACCTGAAGGTTCGTCGAACACAGGCACAGTTCTGGGACCAGCTGATTGTGGCGTTCGAGGATAGCCTGGAGCGCTGGTTTAGGCCCCTGCGGAGCCTGGAAGCTGCGATCTCGATCGAGGAGGTTCTGGCCGATCTCGCCTACGGACGAGACTAGCGGAGGAAGATCACGAAAAGTAAGGATTTTCAACGAAAGAAACAGTTGACCTAGAATAATCTGCTAGCATAGGAAGTCGGCTACTCGGAGGAACCCGATGATTCGACCTATGCGTATTGCGCTCGCGGCCTGCGTCGCCGTCTGGATGACTGCGGCAGGCTGTGGCGGAGGAACCACGGCCAATGGAAGCGTGGCTCCAACGATCACGTCGACACCGGCAGCGACGGCAACGTTGGGGGTTCCCTTCAACTACACGGTGACCGCCAGCGGCATGACGCCCCTCGCATTCGCCGTAGTGTCTGGTCCGGACGATTTCACCGTCCACCCCACCAGCGGTGTCGTGACCTGGACTCCGCAGAGCGAGGGTACCTTTTCGATAGAGGTCGGCGCAGCGAACCTCGCTGGAACCGACACACAAACCTTCGAGGTGAACGTCGAGGGTTTGAGCGGGCCGGTGTTCATCACCGAGCCTCCGACCGAGGCGACGGTGGGGGCAGAGTACTCCTACGACCCAAACGTGGTCGCGAATGGCGAGGTTTCGTGGAGCGCCCCTGCCGCGCCCGAGGGACTGACGATCGATCCCGATACCGGTGCGGTGCGTTGGACGCCGAGCTCCGCGCAGACCGGCATGCAAGACGTCACGATTCGGGCGACCGAGGACAACGGCGGCGTGTTCACCGATCAAGAGTTCACGGTCACTGTGGAGGATACCGGTGGCCCTGCTGTGATTACGTCGACGCCTCCTAGCCGCGTCTATGCGGGAGAGGTGCTGAGCTATGACGCGACTGCGGCGGGCGCATCCACCATTCGATGGACCGTGGAAGACCCGCTGACGGGAACACCGGCGTCGGGAGTGACGATCGTGACGAGTCCTCCCGAGGGGCCTGCGGTGATGGTCGAGTGGAACACGGCCAGCGTCGCGCCGGGAGATTACAGCATTGCGCTTCAGGTCGACAATGGGCTCGGCGCGCCGAATGTTCAGGAGTTCGCCGTGACGGTGGATCCGCGCCCCCCCGTTCCAGAGATCGACCTCGTCACGGCCCCACCGCCTGCGACGATCTTGGTGGGCACGATTTACGCCTACGACGTCAACCTCACACCGCAAAGCGAGAGCACTGGCGTGATGTGGAGTCTCGTCGGCGCCACCGTCCCTGGAGATCTGGCGATCACCATCGATCCAGACACTGGTGAGGTGAGCTTCACGGCGCCGGAGTCGAACGGCGAAATCCAGTACAGCTACACGGTGCGGGCGCAGAACGTGCTTGGTGAGGGTGATGAAGAGACGGTCACCGTCGACGCGATCTACCCGCCCGCGACTCCGATACTCACCGTGACGCCGGACACGATATTCACGCTCGAGGTTGGGGAATCGTTCCCGGGCGCTGCGGCCTCTGCCACCGGACATCCAACGCCGGTGCTTACCATCGCTGGGACACTTCCGGACTTCTTGGACTTCGATCCCCTTACCGGCCTGCTCTCGGCGTCATCGATCAAGCCCGCTCCCACAGAAGCGGACATCGGGGGGCACTCGTTCGATATCGTCGCGACCAACAGCGAGGGCGCGGACAGCGCCACAATCGATATCACGGTCATCGCCGCGCCGCCTAGCGTCGACTCGATCACACCGGCCGCGGGTCGCCGCCAGTCCGATGTTCCTGTCGTCGTGCGCGGCGGCGGATTCGTCAGCGCGGCGGCGCCCGTGATCCGTCTCGAGCTCGGGGCCTACACCGAGACGCTCGCGACGACCTATATCGATGCAAACACCTTGGCTGCGGTCGTGCCCGTCGACCTCAGCCGGCCGTCGGGGGTCTATGATGTGGTCGTCGACCAAGGTTCTATGACGACCCTCGCGAAGCGCTTCACAGTCACGGAGGGGAATGGCTCGACCCTGAGCGGAAGTATCAGCGCGGACGTGACACTGACGGCTATGGCTAGCCCTCATGTGGTCACCACCAACGTACGGATCGAGAACGGCGCGACCGTGACGCTGGAGCCAGGCGCCGTCGTGATGTTTGCCGGCAACACCAATCTCCGCGTCGATATCGGCGCCAATAGCGCGGGGGCCTTAGCGGCTAACGGTGGGGAGCCCGGCCTCGGTGACCAGATCGTCTTCACGCGGTTCCAAGACGTCGGCGGTCCGGCGCCGAGCGGCCACTACAGGGGCCTTCGATTCGGCGCAAACGTCATCTCCGCTACGACGATGCTTCGCAACGTGGTGGTCGAGTTCGGTGGGCGGACGAACGCGGACACCAATCGCGGCGCGGTCGAGGTGCTCAGTGGCTCGGCGCCCGATATCGGCGCCTCCATCATCCGAGAAAGCTTGAACTATGGCCTCTACGCGCGGTCCGGCGCTGGCTCGGATACGAACGAGTGGTTCGTCGACAACCAACTCACGAACAACGCGCGAGCCCCGATCAGCATCGGCTCGGACGACGTCTCTACGCTGGGGGCAAACCTAGATCTCTTGGGCAACGGCCAAGACCGGATCTTCGTACGAGGGTCGATCGTCAGCCGATCGAACGCGGCGTGGACCAACTATGGAGTGCCGTTCTACTTGAACGATGGCCTGGTCGTTCGCGGCGGGAGCACGATGAGCGTACCGCCGGGAACCGAGATGCGGTTCGCGCCGAACAAGCGCTTTCAGGTGTCGACCAACGTCGAGCAAGGTACGCTCGTCGCAGCGGGTACTCCAGACGCGCCAATTCGAATGGTGGGGGATAGCGGAATCTGGCGCGGCATTCTGCTCGACGACCTGATCCAGGCGGGAACCGTTCTGCGAAACGTCCGCGTTGAGGGGCTCAGCGCAGGAGTGGCTGGCGGGCTTCGCGTCGACGATCCGGCCAACCCCGGCGATCGCATCGCGATCATCGAAAACTGCCTGATCCAGAGCAGTGACCCGGGGTCGGTGGGCATTTACCTGTCGAGCAGCGCCGGTGTGAGCTCGTTTGAGAACAACGTGCTCGATGTCGACGGTATCTCGGTCAGTGCCACGATGGGTGGCTTCGACGACGTCCTTGGGCTTTCAAACACCTATGAAGCGCCACTGCGCGTCCGTGGCGGCACGATCGCGGCAGCGGACATGGTGTGGACCAAGCCGCTTGCAAGCGATGCGTCGACCCAGCCCATTCGTCCTACCGGCGGTCTGACGGTGACCAGCGGCTCTTTGACCATTCATGCCGGCAACCATATCGAGATGCCACTCGACGGGCATCTCACTATGACGAACAGCCAGCTCGTGGTCGATGGAACGTCGAGCGAGCCGGTGGTGTTCGCACCGGCGGCCGGTGTGCCGTACTGGAGCAGGATTCGGCTTCGAGGAACCGGCAGCGGTGGAGTATCGCGCATCGTGCATGCGGTGCTCGAAGCTGCGGGCTCGGATCCAACGCAGGGCCCTGCGACCGGACGTGCCGCCATCGTAGTCGATGCCAACGGCGGATTCCCCGCAACACCGACCGTCTCGAACACGATGATCGTCGGCAGCAACGGCTATGGCATGACGTTCGCCAATTCCGCGCACTGCGGAGGCGGGTGCAACGACAACACGATCGTCGGTTCACGTTTCTCGGCAGTGCGCATTTACGCGAACTTCATCGGCCGCTTCGGTACGGGCAACGCGCTGGCCGGCAACAATGCTTCGGCGACGCTGGGGCACGAGGGTGTGTGGGTCCTCGGGGACATCGTCGACACCAGCGCCACCTGGCCAAGCAATGGAGCGCCGTATGTCGTTCAGGGCAATATCGAGGTCCGTCGCTCTAGCCCGGCGGCTGCTCTTCCGGTTCTGACCATCGAGCCAGGCGCCGAGCTCCGGTTCGCAAGCGACCGGCGGCTGCGGGTGGGTGCGGGCAACGACGGCGTATTGGATGCGCGGGGCACGAGCACCCAGCCCATCACGTTCACCAGCATCGACACGGTCACACCGGTGTTCTGGCGCGGCCTCGACTTCAATCAGGGGTCGGGTGGCTCGGTGCTCGATTGGGTGGTGGTGTCCTACGGCGGACGAAGTGAGAACACGGGTAACGTCAACTTCAGATCCGGCTCGGATGTCATGATCGGGGCGGTCGATTTCACGCACTCCGAGGACTATGCCGCGGTGATCTACTCGGGCTCTGCTCCGATGTTCACGGGTCCGTCGAGCGCTCGGCTCTACACGCTGAACGGTCAAGAATCGAACCCCGGCGCCGGAGACCCGGCATTCGACTGCGTACGTGACGTCGCAGCCAACACCTGCACACAGCTATAGCTCCTGCGAAAGGGGATAAGCTCCTTTTCGCCTTGGGCGCAGCAGGTTGCGTCACTAGATCGGCTCTCCTAGTCTCCCGCCTTAGTGTCGAACGATGACGATACTTCCCAGAAGACGTTGGCGGTTCATGGTGGTGAACCGAGGACCTATCCGTACGACGCGCTGGCGGCGCCCATCACGCAAACCGCGACTTATTCGTTTTCCGATACAGCCGAGCTGATCGCGTATTTCGAAGGGCGCAAAGAGCGAGAAGAGTACGGGCGCTACGGCAATCCGTCGGTGCGACTGGTAGAAGAAAAGGTAGCATCGCTCGAGCGTACTGAGGATGCGGTTGCTTTCGCGAGCGGCATGGCTGCGGTGACGTCGACGATTCTGGCGCTGGTGAAGTCTGGCTCGCACGTGATCTTGTTCGCCGATTGCTATCGCAGGACGCGTCAGTTCGTGACGACGTTCCTCGGTCGGTTTGGCGTTTCGAGCACGCTCATCCCGCCAGCGGACGTGGACGCCCTCCCGGCGGCGATTAGGGCCGAGACGCGGTTGGTGATCGCCGAGGCGCCCACCAACCCCTATCAAATGATTCCTGACCTCGAGCGAGTTGCCGAGATCTGCCGGGAGAAAAAGGTCAAGACGCTCATCGACAGCACGTTCGCGACCCCTGTGAACTTCAGACCTTCGAGCTGCGGGATCGATATCGTCGTCCACAGCGCTACCAAGTACCTGGCCGGTCACAACGACGTGCTCGGTGGCGTGGTTGCGGGGAAAGCCGGCCTCGTTTCGCTGGTTCGCGATCTCCGTGGCGTCTTCGGCGCATGTCTCGATCCGCACGCAGCGTATCTGATTCACCGCGGCATCAAGACCTTGGCGCTTCGCGTCGAGCAGCAGAACGTCTCGGCGCAGGCAATGGCCGAGCGGCTCGAGCAGCATCCTCGGGTGCGGCAGGTCTGGTATCCCGGCCTGCCATCTCACCCGAACCACAGAACTGCCAAGCGGCTGATGAGCGGATTTGGAGGCGTGGTGACGTTCGAGGTCGACGCCGATTTACAAGGCACGAGCCGCTTTGTGGACGCTTGCCGCTTGCCGCGGATCGCGCCAAGTCTCGGGGGTGTCGAGTCGCTGATCGAACAGCCGGCGTTGATGAGCTACTTCGAGCTCAGCCCCGAGGAGCGCGAGACGATCGGCATCAAGAACAACCTCGTCCGCTACGCCGTCGGCATCGAAGATACCGACGAGCTCATCGCCGATGTGGTGAACGCATTGGAGGGTACGCGCTGACGTATCGATTTCGACACTGCGATTCGCCTCACAAAACAATGCTGCAACTCTTCCCTGCCACTGAGACGGGGCTAGTCCTTCGATGTTGACAAAGGGTGCAAGTACGCGAAATCGCTGTTGACGCGCCTAGGGGCGTAGATATACTTTGCGCCCAATGGGGAGAGAATCGATGACGAAGTCGGAGCTCATCGACGCTGTGGCCCAGCGGACGAAGATCACCAAAAGTCGAGCTGAACACGTTGTAAACTGTGTCTTCAACGCAATGACGTCGGCGCTAGAGCAGGGCGAGGGGATCGAGATTCGCGGCTTCGGGAGCTTCACAGTTCGTGAGTACAAGTCCTACAGTGGCCGCAACCCCAGGACGGGGAAGCCGGTGCCGGTCCCGGAAAAGCGCCTTCCGTTCTTCAAGGTCGGCAAAGAGCTCAAGGAGCTCGTCAATGGGGGCGTCTCAGGGGGCGGCGCTGCCGAGCCCGGCGAATAGAGGCCAGAAATGAACCCCGAAGCGCAGCTCACCGAGCTCAAGCGCGGCGTGGTCGACTTGCACGTCGAGTCGGAGCTGCTCGAGCGTCTGAACGCCGGCAAGCCTCTCAAGATCAAGGCAGGCTTTGATCCGACGCGCCCCGACCTCCACCTCGGACACACGGTGCTCCTCAACAAGATGCGTCAGTTCCAAGAGTTGGGGCACGAGGTCGTATTCATCGTCGGCGACTTCACCGCCCAAATCGGCGATCCCTCCGGCCGGAGCAGCACGCGCCCGGTTCCGACGCGCGACGAAATCGTCGAGGGCGCGCGCACGTATGCCGAGCAAGCGTTCAAAATTCTCGATCAAGACCGGACGCAGATCGTCTACAACGGCGAGTGGCTCGGGAAGATGGCGTTCGACGACGTCATTCGGCTGGCAGGCAAGTACACGCTGGCGCGCATGATGGAGCGCGATGATTTCAAGCGGCGCTGGGCGGAGCACCAGAGTATTTCGCTCCACGAGCTGTTGTATCCCCTTGCTCAGGCGTACGATTCGGTGGTGCTCGAGTGCGACGTTGAGCTCGGCGGAACCGATCAGCTCTTCAACCTGCTCGTGGGCCGGGAGATCATGCGAGAGATGGGCCAACGTCCTCAAATCGTCATGACGACGCCGATCCTCGAAGGGATCAACGCGCGTTTTGAGGGTGGCAAGATCGTTGGCGCGAAGATGAGCAAATCGCTCGACAACTACATCGGTGTGGCCGAGCCACCCAAAGAGCAGTTCGGCAAGCTGATGAGCATCTCGGACGACTTGATGTGGCGCTACTACGAGCTGCTGTCCACGGAGCCCACGGTGGAGGTCGAACGGCGAAAGCGAGCATGCGCGGCCGGCGAGATGAACCCGCGAGACGCGAAGATCGTCCTCGGCAAAGAGATCGTCACGCGCTACCACGACGCCGAGCAGGCCGCCGCCGCCGAAGCTTCGTGGCTCGCGCAATTCTCCAAACGCCAGATGCCGGACGAGATACCCGAGCACGAGGTCGCCCTCGAAAAAGATACCATCTGGATCCCTAAGCTCCTGAGCGACATCGGTCTCGTGAAGAGCTCGAGCGACGGCCGCCGCCGCATCCAGCAAGGCGGGGTGGAAATCGACGGCGAGCGCCTTACAGACCCCCAAGCCAAGCTCCCCAAAGGCCGCCGCTACATCATCAAGGCCGGCAAACGCAGCTGGGCCGCCGTCACCCTGAAGTAGGGGACAGGCTCCCCCCTCCTAAGTCGTTGAAATCACGGCACTCCCTGGCCAAAGATCCCAGCCACAAATGATTGGGCTTTTCAGAGGACCGTGCGCTCTCGTCTTCCGTAGCTAGCAGAAACTTCAGAAACGAACTGCTGGGATCTTCTGTCCACAACCTGCGTGATTTCGAAGGGTTGGGAGGGGGGAACCTGTCCCCTTGACGGTGTAAATTTTACGATGTAAATGAGTGGGGATGGCTCGGGCTGCTTTGACGGTGGAGGAGTTGGACGCGTTTCGGGAGCGTGCCGTGGCTGCCGCCACGCAGCTCTTTGCGGAGCGGGGGTATCGCGGGGTGACGTTGCGGTCGTTGGCGAAGGAGCTCGGGGTGAGCCCGATGACGCCGTACCGGTACTTCGAAAACAAGGAAGAACTGTTTGCGATGGTGCGGTCAGAAGCTTTCCGGAGGTTTGCGGATGCGCAGCGCGACGCGGTCGCGGGGATCGAAGACCCAGAGGATGTCCTTCGGATGCTGGGTAGGGCCTACGTCAGCTTTGCGCTCGATGAGCCCGATACGTACCGCATCATGTTCGAGCTCCTGCAGGCGCCGGCAGGGACCTATCCCGAGCTCGAGGTCGAGCAGGCGCGCGCGTTTTCCTATCTCCATGCAGCGGTGAAGGCGAACGTCAAAGCGGGGCTGATGGAAGGCGAGTCGCTTCCGCGGGCGCACTATTTATGGGCTCAGCTTCATGGGCTCCTCTCGCTACACCTCGCGGGCAAGCTCGTGATGGGCTGTTCATTCAAAGAGTTGGTAGCGACGATTTTCGAGAAGCCACAGGCAGCGCAATGAGGCGCATATAGGAGACCGACATGCGAATCGGAACACCGTACAAGCAACATCCCGGCCTCGCCGACCACTGGGACGCGATCGTCATCGGCTCGGGCATCGGCGGGCTTTCCGTCGCCGCGACCATGGCCAAGCTGGCCGGCAAGCGTGTGCTCGTTCTCGAGCGACACTATACCGCGGGCGGTTTCACGCACACGTTCCGCAGGCCCGGATACGAGTGGGACGTGGGTGTTCACTACATCGGCGACGTCTCCGATCCCCGCGGTTCCGCTCGGAGGCTCTTCGACTTCATCACCGACGGCGAGCTCGAGTGGGCCGATATGGGCGACGTGTACGACCGAATCTTGCTCGGCGAGAATTCTTACGACTTCGTGAAGGGCCTCGAAAATTTCCGCGCGCAAATGCACCAGTATTTCCCCAGCGAAAAGGATGCGATCAACCGGTACTTGGAGAAGGTCATCGCCACCGCGAAAAAGGCGCAGATGTTTTTCGCAGAAAAGGCGATGCCCCCGTTCGTCTCGACGCTCTTCGGCGGCATGATGCGCCGGCCGGTCATCAAGGGGGCATTGCGCACGACACGTGACGTGCTCGAGGAGATCACGCGGAATCAAGAGCTGATCGGCGTGTTGACGGGTCAGTTCGGCGACTACGGGTTGGTTCCAGCGGAGAGCAGCTTCTTCATTCACTCGCTGGTTGCGAGCCACTATTTCCGCGGCGCGGCGTACCCGGTCGGCGGCTCGGCACGAATCGCCGAAACGATCGTGCCGGTGATTGAAAGTGCGGGCGGCGAGGTCGTTACCAGCGCGGAGGTCGAGGAGATCATCCTCGAGGACGGGCAAGCGGTTGGCGTCAAGCTACTCGACGGTCGCGAGCTCCACGCGGCCACGGTCATCAGCGATGCCGGTGCTGTGAACACCTTCTCGCGCTTGCTGCCGGAGGGCGCCGCAGCGGTCACCGGCTTTCCCGCCAAAATCGACAGGGTGGGGGCCTCGATCGCGCACCTCTCGCTGTATGTCGGACTCAAGGGCACCACGGAGGATCTCGGGCTCGAGAAGACCAATCTCTGGGTCTACCGGGACCACAGACACGAGGAGAACTTCAAGCGCTTCGCGGCGGACATCCATGCGCCGCTTCCTCTCGTGTATCTCTCATTTCCGTCCGCGAAGGATCCGGATTTCGAGAACCGGTACCCAGGGCGTTCGACGATTGAGGCCGTCACCTTGGGGCCCTACGAACGGTTCCAATCGTGGGAAAATACCTCGTGGAAGAAGCGCGGCGCTGAGTACGACGAGCTCAAAGCAAGCCTTTCGGAGCGGTTGCTCGACACGCTCTACAAGCACGCCCCCGCAACGCGCGGAAACGTCGAGATCGCCGAGTTGTCGACCCCACTAACGACGCGCAACTTCGCCGCCCACCCGCAGGGCGAGATCTACGGTCTTCAACACACCGCGTACCGCTTCGAACAACGTTGGCTTCGCCCCCGCACCCCCATCAAGGGTTTGTACCTGACAGGCGCGGACGTTACGTCTGCCGGCGTCGTCGGTGCGTTGATGGGCGGGATGCTTTGCAGCTCTGCGGTGCTTCGCGGCAACGTGCTCGGTCGAGTACTAAAGCATCAGGCACGCACGCTGGGCCCAAGGGCGACCACGCCGCGGACACCCGCGCGCGCCTAGATGCTGGCGACACGAACCACCGCATCGCGCGACGGCAAGTCATCGCCGACTCGTTCGAGCAAGACGTCCGCCGGGCAGCGCGAAGTCTCGAGCAGCGCGCGCAACGGTCGTAGTAAGATGGTTTCGTCTTCGCCTGCTTCGTTCTGGTCGCCGATTCGCCGCAGCCCAGCCTCGGCTAGCTCCAGCACCTGGCCTGCCCAGTCGCTCGCCTCGCGGTTCATGAACTTCGTGCGAACGCCATGCCGCGCGAGCGCGTCGCGTTGACGCTCGACTTCGGGGAACGACCACGTATCCACCAAGCCCTCGAGCGCGCGAAAGCTGTCTTCGTCGTACAGCAGCCCCTTCCAAAGAGCGGGTAGGGCGAACGAGATCTCCGGACGTTGCACGTCTGCCCCACGGTATTCGAGCGTATTTTTGAGCCTCACTTCGGGGAACAGCGTGCTCAGGTGATCCACCCAGTCGGCGTAGTTGGCCTTGATGCCTTGGAAGCCGGTTTCCATGAAGGAGCCGAACGTCTGGCCGGTGTTGTAGTAGGCTTTCCCGTTGCGCTTCACGAGAAACATCGGCACGGCAAGCGCCCATTCCACGTACTCGACGTAGGTTGGATGGTCTTTCCACGCGAAAGGCAAGAGCCCGGAACGGTCGGGGTCCATGTGAAGCCAGGCGAGTGCGCGAACCGATCGGTAGCCGCTCCGCTTGCCGCCTTCCCAGGGGCTGTTGGCGAACATGGCGGTGACGATCGGCTGCGCGCGTAGGCCCACACGGAGCTTGCGCATCGCGTCTTCTTCGGACGCATAGTCCAGGTTGGCCTGCACCGTACAGGTCTTGGTCATCATGTCGCCCGCCATAGAGCCCCGCGTCGGCATGTATTCGCGCATGACCTCGTAACGCATCTTCGGCACCCAGCCGAGCTCCTCGACGGAGGCGAACGGGTGGCAGCCAAGCCCCAACCAGACGAGGCCGAGCTCGTCGATGACCGGCTGAAGATCGGCCCAATGGGAATCGGACTCTGCCTTGCCGTCGTGCACTTTCTCGTACGGCGCCCCGGACAGCTCGATTTGCGACCCTGGCTCGAGGGTGACCGATGCGTTCTCGCGCCGAAGGGCGATGATCGGTCCACCTTCTTTTTCACGCTCGGGCTCCCAGTCATGGTCTGCGATCAGCCGCTCGAAGATCGCCGTAACGCTGACTGGGCCGTCGTAGGGCAGGTGCGCGCCGTCGGCTTTTCGCACCGCGATTCGTTCCGCTTCCGTACCGATGCGCCAACGCTCTCGCGGTTTCTCCGCGTCGTGGAACAGCACGAGCAAGTCATCCATCCCGCGAAGCGGGGCATCGGGTTTCGGCAACGTGTCCTCTGCGTCGGCTTGTGGGGCGCCGGACCGTACCACGAAGCCCCCGGCCATGCCCCCGGGGCAGCTCAGTTCGCGGTTGCACGCGCGGCCCGGACGTGGTGGAACACCCCCGTGGATCGACTGCTCGAGCTTCTCAGGGAACGCGGCTTCCGTCGTGGCAACTTCGTATTGAGCTCGGGAAAAGAGAGCGACTTCTTCATCGATTGTAAGCCGGCCGTGCTCTCAGCCGAAGGCCACGTGCTGGTGGGTCAGGCACTGCTCGCACGAATTCGCGATGTCGCAGCTCCGGCTGCGGCTGTCGCAGGTGTCGAGCTCGGGGGCTGCCCGCTCGCTTCGGCCGTCGCATGCGCGTCCTGGGCAGACGGCGGTGCTCTCGACGCTGTCTACATCCGCAAGTCGACCAAAGAGCATGGAACGCGAAAAATGCTCGAAGGCGCCGACCGTCTGGGACCCCACGCGAAGCTCGTGATCGTCGAAGACACGGTGACGACAGGTGGCTCGACGCTTCGCGCAGTCCAGGCAGTCCGTGAAGCCGGGTTCGAGGTCGCCGCCGTGATCGCAGTCGTCGACCGCCTCGAGGGTGGTGCGGCGGCGATTCGGGATGCCGGGCTTCCCTTCACCGCGCTTTACGACCGAACCGACTTCATGGGGGACGCATGAGTCGGGCGCGGCTGGCGTTGCTCGTCG
Source organism: uncultured Sandaracinaceae bacterium (assembly GCA_964534585.1). GTDB lineage: Bacteria > Myxococcota_A > Polyangia > Polyangiales > Houyiibacteriaceae > SG8-38. The sequence goes on from CAZHPJ010000002.1 coordinate 16,110, forward strand.
TGGCCGCGCTCGCGGCTTCCGGTTGCACGCAGCACAAGATCTCCATGCAACCGAGCTCGCGCACGTTCACGCCGGAGTCGTACATGAGTGTCTGGGAGGCTTGGACGCGCGAAGAAGAATCCTTCTCCTGGAAAGAGCTGGCTCACGAGATTCACGTGGCGGCGACCTTCGAGTCCTGGGAGTTCCGCTGGGCCTACGTCGTTCGCTATGCTTACGACTACAGCCTCGAGCCCGAGGCCCGCGACGAAATGCTCGACGCCAGCTTGGCGAGCTCCCGGCAGGAGCACCGGTTCTTCGTGACTTTGTCCGGCATGGACTTCAGAGAATCCAACCTGGCTGGCAAGACCTCGGCTTGGCGAGTACTCCTGGTCGACCCGGCGGGGAACCAGACCGTCCCCGTGCTCATGGAGCGTGTGAAGCGGCCGACAGCCGTCGATCGGGTCTATTTCCCGCAAGTGAGCCCCCATCGGCATACATTCCGCCTGACGTTTCCTGCGGTCACTACCGACGGCCGCAAGACCATTCCCGACGGAGCCGAGTTCATCCTCCTACGCTTCACGGGCGCCCGAGGTCGGGCTGACCTCCGATGGGAGCTTCAACCTTCGGGGGGCGCTTGAAGAAGGTTTGACAGTGTCGATCCCTGCTCGCTATCATTCCCGTGTTGCGTAAACCTTCGTAACAAATGGGGAAACGGGCCGTGTGGGGAGGTTCAGAATGATTGTGCGCCACAGGGGTTGGGCGGTTGCGGTTGTCATTGCAGCGCTCGGTTTGGGTTGTCACGCCGCGGAGGACGATCCGGAAGGACAAGCCAGGGAGCTTTCCGATCCGGTTCGGAGAGAGAACGCGATCTTCAATCTCAAGGGGATCTACACAGAAACACTCGCCTCAAACGGCGGTGATCGAAACAGCGCTGAGGTGAAGGCAGTCGCCGATGTAATTGTCGATCCGCTCGCTCAGGCCTACCTCGACTACCCCGAAGACCGAATCAACGGACTCGCGATGTTGGAGCTTCTGTACGAGATGCGAGATGCGCGCAGCCTTCCGGCGCTGCTCGAAGCCTTGAACTGGCGCACGGAGGTGTCCGAGGACCACGCCGTTCGGGCAGCCCAGACCATTGCGGCGATGGAGGTTCCCGCAGCGGAGCGGCCCAAGGTGATCGAAACGTTGGCGCGAGCGTTGGAGCGCATCACGGACTCTCGCTCGGAGGACAACAAGATGCGCGTGTCGATGATTCGCGCGCTCGGTTCGCTCAAGGACAAGGGCGCGACGAAGATCTTGACGATCATCGCCACCAAGCAGGACGAGAAGCAAAACTTCCTCATCAATCGTTTGGCGGCACAGCAGCTCGGCGAGCTCAGGGATCCGGCAGCAATTCCAGCTCTGATCAGGTGCTTGTTCCTCTTTGCGCCGAATCATCCGGAGCTTCGAATGAACGACGTGGCTGCCGAGGCGCTGATCCTCGTTGGCCGCCCATCGCTCAAGCCGCTGCTCGGCGTCCTCGGTGGCAAGAATGGGACGGCCAACGCGATCGCGAAGCAGTACATCGATGCCGTCAAAGCCCGTCGGCCCGACCTGGCCAATCGCATGACCGTCCGGCAGGTGACCGGCGGCGAAGCGAGCTTTGCGCTCGGCGCGCTCGGGTTCTCCGAAGCGTTGGAACCGCTCCTGCGGGAGGCTGGCTCCTCAGACACGCCCCGCAAGCTGAACGCGGCGATTGCCGTGGTGCGCGTCGACGTACCGGCCGGACAGAAGGACCGTGTGCGCTCGACCTTGAAGAAAGTCTACGGCGAGCTGCCAAAGGGTTTTGCGGGCGTCAGGATGCGAGGGCAGCTGCTCGCGGCGATCGCACATATGTACGACGCGGAGCTGATGCCCTTTATCTACGATCAGGTGGTCGACAAGCACGTCAACCCGGAGGTGCGGTTGATTGCGGTACAGAACTACGCGTTCCTCGCCAACAAAGCCGAGGCCGCGAAGCTCTCCCAGGCCATCGCGAACGAGAAGCCTTCCGAGGCCGGCGGCTACCGGGAGAAGTTCCAAGAGCGCAAACCACTACTCGACCTCGCGAACGAGTGCGACAGCAGTATCGACTGCTGGGTTTCCAAAGCCGGTAGTGCGGATGCCAACAAGGCGCGCAAGGGAGCCTACATGCTGGGGCGCTACGCCACCGGCAACCAGAAGGCCATCGACGCCTTGGTAGGCCAGCTCGGCAGCGAGGACCTCGGCGTTCGCCTCTCGGCGCTCATGGCGCTCGATCGTATCGCAGTCGACGGCAGCCTCGAAGCAGTCGCCAAGATCGACGAGCTTCGGACTCGTGAAGAAGGACAATCCGTCTGGACCCGGTTCCGCGGCGAGGCGCTGCCAATTCAGGCGCGACTTCGTAGCAGGGCCGGTGACGCCAGCTAATCTCAGCAACGGTGGATCCGTGGTGCGTACCGTCATCGTCATTGCTGCACTGGGAGCCGTGGCGCTCGCTGGATGTAATCGTGACTCCGGACAGTCCCATGCCGGGCAGCGAGACACCCGGATCGTCGCCGACGTCGTGGCGCGCGTAGGTGGCCACTCGATCGGCGTGGCGGACCTCGAGCGCCGGATGGCATCGGAGGAGATCGACGCGGCGGCAGCGCTCCAACAACTGATCGATGAGGAGCTCTTGGTGCAAGAAGCCAAGCGTTTCGAATTCACGGAAGACAGGGACGGCGAACGCACCATCGAACGGCTCATGGTGCGCTCGATGCTTCACGACCTCGAACAGGAAAACACGCCCGAGTCGATCTCCGACAAGGAAGTGCGCGCAAGCTTCGCCAAGCATGCTGACGAGTTCGAGGTTCTAGAGCGTCGCCGCTCGTGGCACATTCTGGTGACGGAGCAGAGCGACGCAGGAAAGGCGCTCGCGGAGTTGATCCTGCGTCAGCTGCGCGAGGCGAACGACCCCAGGTCCGTGTACGAGCTCTACGCAGATGGCGGTCCAGAAGGCACGGAGCTCGAGGTGAAAGCAGAGGACCTTCCCGCGATCACCACGAAGGCGAAGATGGCGAAATCGTATAAACGAGCGCTGTTTGCGGCGAAATCCGTAGGACCTCTCGAGAAAGTCGTGAAGACCCCATACGGCTGGCACGCTATCGTCGTAGCCGAAATCCTGCCTGGCGAGTCGGGCAGCATCGGCGACGTGGAGCCTGAAATCCGAGAACGGCTGAGCCAGGCTAAGCGATTCCAGAAGATCGTCGAAATCATTCAAGACCTGGAAGCGCAAGGCCTGGTTCAGTACGACGAGAAAGTCGTCAAGCGGCTGCTCTCGATGTCCGGTCTGCCCGAACGCACGGAGTGAGCTGCGCGTTGCACTCTCACTCGACCGCTTGCAGCAACCCGTCTCGCACCTCGTATACCCGCGGTGGATGCGCCGGGGTGCGCTCCGAAGAGAACGAATCCATGGAGGTCACCGGCGCTATGCCGAAGCCGTTCTTTAGCGCGTCGGTAAGCGCTTGCCGGGTTTGGTTCCCCTGGCGCAACGTGGCCGAAATCATGCGATAGGCGTCGTAGCCGTATGCAGCGAACATCTGCGGAGCCCTGCCGTATCGGACCTCGTAAGCCGTTCGGAAATGCTGATTGAGAGTGGCTTCGGACGCCTCGTAAAAGGGTAGCGCGATGAGCGCGCCCTGCAGGTACCGCTGTGCGCGGCCGAGGAGCTTTGGTGTCCAGCTTGGGCTCGGAAGAAGGAAATGCACCTCGCGCTCGGCGTGCTCGGGCAGGGCGCCGCCGGCGATGCTCCACGCACCCTCGGCGGCGAAGGTGGGTGCGATCAGCGCCACTTGATCGGCGACATCGGCGAGCAGCACGACGTCACAGCTCGTTTCGAGGACGGTTCGCACGTACTCGACAAGCGACTTGGTGCCTGGCGGATACGCCACGCTCTCGCAGTAGATCCCGCCGGCTGCCGCCACCTCTTGGTCGAACAGGCGCTCCATCGTGCGCCCGTAGCCGTGGTTCGGGTACAGGATCACAAACCTCGACCACCCGCGTGATCGAGCTTTGCCGACCAGTGCGGTGAGCTCGTCGCGCGGGCTGTATAGAAATCGAAAGACTCGCTCGCCCGCGCTGGTGGCTTCTTCGGATGCAGAGAAGCTCAGTAGCGGGACGCCTGCGCGCCGGGTCGACTCCGCGGCAGCCTCGGTGGTGCGACTCCCAACCGGTCCTAGTACAGCAACTACGCGCTGGTCTCCGATGAGCGACTCGACCGCCGCCGTCGCCTTCGCCGGATCCCCCGCGGTGTCCTCGACGACGAGCTCTGGCCCACCCTCATCGAGTGCCGCGAGCTGCATGCCTTGCAAGAGCTGACGCCCGACTTCGCGTCCGCGCCCACTCAATGGAAGCAGTGCCCCGACGACGTAGGGGTTGCCGTAAAGGAACTCATCGGCGCGCGCGACCAAGATGGTCACGTCAGGGTCATCGATCGAATCGCTCGCCCGCAAAGAGTCCGAAGCGCGCAGGACCAAGTCCGCATCCTGCATATCGAGGGCATGCCTGAGCAATCTCATGGCAACGGCCGCCTGGGGCGGGGCACCCGCGCGAAGCTCGTCGAACAGGACCGCGGTCTCTTCGGTCGTGAGCTTCTGAGCCAGCAGGTCGATCGCGGCATCCACGCGTTGCGGGTCAGGCGGGGCGCCGCCTCGCTCGATGAGGGCGTCCATTAGGCGCAGGGCAAGGGCCGCACTCGTCGTCTGCTCGGCCGCGATCACCGTAGTGTCCCACAGCAGCGCCTGCTCCTCACTCGAGAACCGCTCTCCAGCAAGGGGCTCGAGCGTTCGGAGCGCCCGTTCCGGGTCTCCCAACCGCAACTGGCAAACCCCCAAATGAAGCGAAGCACGGAGGGCGATGGCGTGATCCGCGCTGTCCTGAGCTTGCTCGAAGTGCAGAACCGCACTCTGGCATCGGCCGAGGTCCGCCCCCAACACGCCGAGCTCGAGCCGGGCGAGATCCGCTTCCGCGGTGCCCGGATTGTTGATGATGAACGTCTCGTAGGCGTTCTGCGCACCGCGGACGTCCCCAATCGAAGCGAGAGACCGTGCCTCCGCGATTTCGGCCGGGGGCGCTTTCTCGAGTGGGCTTTCGACTTTCTTGGGTGCGCAGCTGGCGAGGAGGGCCAACGCCGCGCACAACAACGCGCTTCTCAACATGCGGGCGCAACATACACCGTCAGGCGTTGGCGTCCCAACACTCCGCCAGTCGCGCAAACTCGAGGATCGAGAGGGTTTCGCCGCGTCTCCGCGGGTCGATGCCGGCGTCCCCCAACGCGCGGTCCGCTCTGTCGGCGTCGCCCATCGCCCGCAATGCGTTGCGAAGTGTCTTGCGACGCATCTGAAACGCCGCGCGAACCACCCCCTGGAAGGACTCGGTCTCCTCGGTCAGGGGCGCCTTGCGGGGAAGGAGTCGCACGACGGCGCTCTCGACCTTGGGCGCGGGATAGAAGGAGCCGGGCCGCAATCGACAAACCGTCTCGACTTCGAAGCCTGCGTGAGTGAAGACCGTCAACGCCCCATACGCCTTGGTCCCCGGCTCGGCGACGAGGCGGTCTCGCACCTCTCTCTGCACCATCAGCACCGCGCCGCTCAAGACGGCACGATGCGCGACGACTCGTCGAAGGATGGCTCCCGTCGCTTGATAGGGAAGGTTTCCCGTGACAACGAGCTTCGACTCGCAAGCTTGCGAATATGCGGTGAAATCTAGATCCGCCGCGTCTCCGTGTCGGACTTCCAGGCGCCGCGCCTCGGCGAATTCCTCGCGCAGCACATGGACCATATCTCGGTCGAGCTCGACCGCGAGCACCCTGCAGCCCCGGGCGAGCAGGGCGTAGGTCAGCGCGCCCAGGCCCGGTCCAAGCTCGACGACCTCGTGACCGAGCGCCTCAGCAGCATCCGCGATCTGGGCTATGGCGCCCGGCTGAATCAAGAAGTTTTGCGAGAAGGATCGTTTGGGAAGAAGGTCGTATTTCCTAAGCAGATCCCGTGCGTCGGGCGAATTGCGCCGATCGCCGCTCACTGGGATAACCGTTGAAAATTATGGAGGTTTTGCTGCGGGCGGGGCACGGCAGCTCTTGTTGTGTCACGGCCGTTGTCAGGCGGGAAGGCGTTATTATATTGGTCCGGCCCGTAGATTGACCTAGGTTAAAGATAGGGGAACCAATGCTTCCAGGCTTCATCATCGAGCAAATCCGTCAGCGTGAGGAAGAAGAGCAGGCCAAACGCCCGATTCTTCAGATTGAGCTTCACCTTCCGGTCCCGGAAGGCTCGAAGGCGCCGGAGTGCGAGGAGGAGTCGGATCGGGGCGTCGTCATCATCGATCTCCTCGGCGAGTGATAATCCGCTAGAATGCGGGTGTGTCAGAGCGTGCCTTACTGAGCCTGGATGAGTTGACCAGCTCCCTCTCCGCTATCTTGGAGGCGACGAATGGCCAGGATCGGCACGCAATCGAAGCAGATTTGCTTTGGTGCCGGGTGGAGCGCGGTGAGCTCGGGGCGGCGTTTCAGCTGATGTGGGAAGCTGCAGAGGCGCCTGATCTAGCTCACTCCCGCCACCTCGCGCGCGCCGAGCTTCAGGCCTACTGCGGCAATGAGGATGCTGCGCTCGCGTTGATCGCCGACGTCGAGGACGGAAAATGCGCTGTGGCGATCGTTCGCGCGCGCGTCGCGGGATCGCGTGGAGACTGGGAGCTGACGTCCCGTCACGCCCTGGAAGCCGCGGAGGCTCCGAACGGCGTCGCCCGGGCGTTGCTCCTCGCAGCCCGGGCAGACATCGAGCTCGGTCGGTCGGAAGAGGCTGCACGTCTTCTCGATCAGGTCAGGCAGGACACCGTGGTCGAGGCGCTGAGCGTCGCGGCGCTGCGCGCACACTTGCCTGCAGACGATTCGGTGCGCGCGCTAACCCACGTTGCGGAGCGTGCACGGGAACAGGGCGCCGCTCGTGTGTGCGCCGAGGCTTGGGCGGACCTGAGCAGGCTCCACCATTCCCGCGGCGATGCGAACGGAATGCGCAAGGCGGCCGTGCGTGCAGTCGAGCTCTGGGACGACATGGCGACCTCGCTGCCGCCACCGCTCCGCGGGGGGTTTTGGTGCGACGCCACGCGGCGAACGACTCGCAAGGCGTCGAAGCGGCAAAAGACCACTGTCGGCGCCCCCCCGGCGACGGGGCTTGCGCCACTGCTAGCCAACCTGCGACGGCTCGCGAGCGAACGTGATCTGCCGAGGCTCCTCGCGGCGATC
>CAZHPJ010000003.1:0-23178 GCA_964534585.1 uncultured Sandaracinaceae bacterium
ACGGACTCCTCTATTTCGCCGCGTCGCTGTCCGACGGCATGGAGCTGTGGACTTCGAATGGAACCGATGTCGGCACAACCCAGGTCAAAGACATCCTCCCGGGGGGCGACTCCGATCCTGAGGAGCTCGTCGAGCTTGCTGGCAAAGTCTACTTCTTCGCCACGGGCCCGGCTGGCTTTGGACTGTGGATGAGCGATGGCACCGATGCGGGCACCATCGAGATGAGGCGATTCGAGGACGCTACGGACCTAACGGTGTGGAACGACGCACTCTACTTCAGCGCCGACGATGGCGTCACTGGTATGGAGCTATGGCGCTCCGACGGAACACCTGAGGGCACTGAGCTCTTTGATCTGGAGCCCACGGACAGCTCGTGGCCGGGCGGATTTACTCCATTGGGTGACGAGCTCTTTTTCACCGCTTACACGGCCGCAAACGACAGCGCGCTCTGGAAAACCGACGGCACTCCGGGTGGCACTCTACTGGTCTGGGACCCCACGTCCGACCCCAACGGCGGCATCGGACGAATGGTGAGCATGGGGGGATACCTCCACATCTCGGTCGAAATTGCGGACGATGTGTACGAGTTGTGGCGAACCAGCGGACAGCCCGGCAGCGAGGAGCGCGTAACGACGCTTCCAGACTGGGTTCGAGACATGTTTGTCAGCGGCTCCACTGTGTTCATGACCATCGACACGCCCGAAACCGGCCCCGAGTTATGGCGATCCGATGGCACTGCCGCGGGTACGTACATGGAAGGCGATTTGCTGCCCGGGCCCCTAGGTTCGAACCCCGAGGATTTCTTCGAGCTCGATGGCGATGTGTTCTTCACCGCCCGCGATGCCTTGTTCAATCGCGAGCTGTGGGTGATCACGCCGTAGTTAGTGCCGGGAGCGTGTGGCCGTAGGGCTACGCTGTGCACTGCGCTGCGAGAAAGCGCCAATGTGGTGCCCGGATCGACGATGCGAGGGCGGGCGAGGCTTGCAACGGGTCGGTAGACCTACAACCACCTATGCAGTAAATTTCGCCGATGAGTTCGTACATTGGTTGGGCGTTGTCAGGGGCCGTTGCTGCAGCCATGCCGCTCTGGCTCGTGAAACGTGAAGCACAGCGCCGAGCGACTAGCTACCCGCAGTACGAGGCTCAAGTGTGGGCGTTGTTCCTCGTCGTCGTTGCACTGATTTACGTCGGATTCGCGTTCTTCAACGGCGCGGCGCCAGAATGGATCGGGATCGAGTTTGCAGGACTCGCGGCGTACTCGCTCATCGCCTTCATCGGTGCGCAGAAATGGCCGCTCCTCGTCGGTCCCGGTTGGCTGGCGCATGCGCTATGGGATCAAATGCTTCACGCTGGCGGACACCCTGGATTCGTACCTGCCTGGTACGTTCCGCTTTGCCTTGGTTTCGACGTCGTCGTTGGCGTCACCTTGATGGCAACTCTTCGCTACAAGCCAAAGGGTCGGATTCTCGGCATACTAGGTGGCCCCGCCCGAAAACCGAGCCGTGAAAGCCTTGGCAGCTAGCTCCCAGTGCGCCGAGACAGCGCCAACGTGGCGCCCGGATCGACGATGCGAGGGCGGGTCACGCCCTTCGGGCCGTCACCTTGGCGGATTCGCCACGCGACTGCCACCGGCTGGCCTCAGCGAAGCGCGTCTTCGAGCGCGCTTAAGCAAAGCTCCACATGCCGGGGTGTGGCTGAGGCGCCCATCAGTCCGATTCGCCAGGCGTTTCCCTTGAAGTCGCCGAGACCTCCGCCGATTTCTAGGCCGTGGTCGGCGAGCAGCTTGGCGCGCACCGCGCGGTCATCGACGCCGGCGGGAATGCGCACGAGCGTGAGGGGAGGGAGACGGACCGACGCCTCGACGAGGAGCTCGAGCCCTAGCGATTGGAGTCCCTGAGATAGAGCGTCGGCCTGCTTACGATGACGCGCGTAGCGGTTCTCGAGACCCTCTTCGAGGACGAGCCGGAGGGCTTCGTGCAGCGCGAAGATCATATTGACCGGCGCCGTGTGGTGATAGACGCGATCGCCGCTGAAGTACCGTCCGATGAGATTGAGATCGAAGTACCAGCTTTGGACGGGTGTCTTGCGCGCCGACAGGACTTGCCAAGCTCGCTCGGAAAACGAAATCGGTGACAGACCCGGAGGGCACGAGAGACATTTCTGCGTGCCGGAGTACACCGCGTCGATGCCCATGCGATCGACATCGACGGCGATGCCACCGAGCGAGGTCACAGCGTCTACGAGGAGCAGTGCGCCACACGAGTCCGCAATCGCACGAAACGGAGACAGATCCTGCAGCACACCAGTCGAGGTTTCGGCATGTACGACCGCGAGCACTTTGAAAGACGTCCCCTTCGCCGCCTTGGCGACGTCGTCCGGATTGATCGCTTCGCTCCAAGGCGCATCGACGAACGTCGCTTCAGCGCCACAGCGACGCGCGACCTCTCCCATGCGACCGCCAAAGACGCCATGCCTGCAGATCAGGGCCCGGTCACCGGGCTCCAGCAGGTTCACGAAGCAGGTTTCCATTCCCGCCGAGCCGGTCGCTGAAATCGGCAGCGTCAATCGGTTCTCGGTTCCGAACACCTGCCGGAGCATGGCCTGCGTCTCGTTCAGCACATCGAGAAACACAGGATCGAGATGCCCAATCGTTGGCCGCGAGAGCGCCTCGAGCACGCTCGTTGGAACGTCCGACGGCCCAGGGCCCATCAACACCCGCTCGGTCGAGCTCATCGCCGCACCATACACGACAAAACCCCTCGAAAAAGGCCTTTCCGAGGGGTTCGTCACGCTTAAGAAGGGTGTTAGTGAAGTCGTCGGTAGACGCCCACCACGACACCGAGCACCTGGGTGGTTCGCCAGTCGTTTTTTGGAATGAGAATCGGCGCCATCTCTTTGTTGGCGGGTTGAAGCCGAACATGCTCCCGCTCCGGGAAGTAGTACTTGCAGGTCGCTTCGTCACCAACGAGGGCGATGATGATCTCGCCGCGATTGGCGGTTAGCTGCTTGCGGACGAACACGAAGTCGCCGTCGAAAATTCCTGCTTCGATCATCGACTCGCCGCTGACGCGAAGGCCGAAGACTTCACGCTGGCCGCCGATGAGCATCCGGTCGATGTGCACCGTGTCATCGGGGTGCTCGATAGCTTCGGAGAGTGCGCCCGCGGCAACTCGGCCGATGATGGGAATCTCGATGAGGTCGTCGCTTGCGGCAGGTGGCCGGCTGCTCGGCTTGCCGTCCGGCGTCTTCATCAGGCGCAGGGTCCGCGACTTCATGTCCTCGCGGGTGAGGTAGCCTTTGCGCTCGAGCGCGCGCAGGTGGTCGTTGACCCCGTTCGTGCTGCGAATGCCCAGATGATTTCCGATTTCACGCAGGGTGGGTGGGTACCCACGCGCGTCAACCGAGTCAGAAATGTACACGAGAACCGCCTTCTGGCGCGCCGTTAGCTTATGCATGGTCTCCCCCGCTCGCATCTCTCACCGCCCTTGCTGATAGTTTCTAAATGCTGCACAGATGTCCCCTGCAATGTTGAGCAGGTGGGACAAAGGTACAGATCGCCGCCAATTTTGTCAAAGAAGCGACGGATCGTCGTCTGAGCCCTCGCCCGGGGGGGCTGAAGCATCGTCGACCCGGGGACGCTCGCTGAGCGCCTTCTCCAAGGCTCCTGAAATCACTCGAGTAGGCGAAAAGCCCAGCAAACCCTCGATACCTTTGCCATCGGTGAGCCCGCGCCAGAACCCCTGGGCCATGGTGATGATCTCCTCGGGGTCCATCTGTTCGAGAGCCTGTATCGCGTACTGGGCCGCTCCGCTCAGCACGTCGATTCCGAGGCCGGCCGCAGCGTATCCCGGCAGCGGGTGAACCATCAGCTCGCGGGCGACGTAGGCCATGGCCCAGTCGCCCGCGAGCTGGCCTGCGAGGAGGGTCCGAGCGGTGGGGAGCTCCATGAAGAGCCCGATGTGGATTGGACCGAGCTCCCGCTCGATTGCGCGGGTGAGCACGCGATGATCGCGACGCCAAGCGCCCCCGAGTGGGCCGGTCCATTGCGAGATCGCGCGGGGGCCGGCAAAGACGTCGAAACCGCCGGCGCTCCGCCGCAGCACCGCTCCCGTCCACAGCGCGCCTTCTTCGAAAATGCCAAGCACCACGTTGTGCCCGTCGGGCAGGAGGAAGTCGATCGCTGGCTTGGCCATGGGCGCCGCTGACAAAAGGACGTCGGGCAGGGGGTTCGGCCAGATACGCAGCCAGTTGCCATTCCCCAGCTCCCGCAAGACGTGAGCGAATCGCATGACCCGGGCCACGAAGTCCTGGCCGGGGTCGAGCGGCTCGGCAAGATAGTCCCGGATATCCGCCATCGCGCGCTCGCGCACGACGATGCAAGCGCCCGCCGCCATAGAGTCGCAGAGGGCTTCGAGGTTAGCCAAGGGCGGAAGAGTCCCGGGGTCGAGCGAGCCGGCGGTTGTGTGAAAGGCCGCCACGGGCGTTCGCGCGGCGTCCACGACCACAACGAGAACGCCACGCGGCTTCTCATCGCCGTTATCACCTAGAAATAGCGAGACGAGCCGGTCCCAGGACGTGTCGTCGTAGCCGAAAAAGGCGAAGTCCCCACTGATCACGGCGCCGACTCTAGCATGCGCGACTCTTGCGTCCGCGCGAACATGTCGTCTACAACGCGAGCGTGAGCTTCGTTTGGGTTGCAATCGGGGGGGCTGCAGGGTCGTGCCTTCGTTACTGGGTATCGTTGATGCTCGGGCCGATCACGATGGGCCAAGGGTTTCCATGGGCGACGTTCACTGCGAACGTGCTCGGCTCGCTCGGCCTGGGTTTGGCATTCGTGCTTGCTGAGGATCGCTCCTGGTTCGGGACCGATTTACGCTTACTGCTCGGTACCGGCGTCATGGGCGGTTTCACGACGTACTCGACATTCAACCTCGAGAGCCTGGGGCTCATGCAAAGTGGCGCCTGGAGCCGAGCGGCGCTCTACATGGGCGGCACTGTGCTGGTCTGTCTCGTGGCGGGTGCGCTCGGGGTGATCGTCGGGCGGCTCATTCGGGGCTAGGTCAAGACCTCGGCTTGCCGAGTAACCACACGCGTACGGTGTGCAGGAGCGCGTAGAATGCGCCAGCGCCAGCAGCCAACCCGCCTAACCAGTAGCTCTCCTGCGAAAGCAAGATGGCACCGGCAATGATCAGCGAACCCACCACGATTCCGCTGAACGCGCGCCGGCCCAACCGATCGGCAGCGGACTCGAGCTGTGGCTGCTGCGCGCGAATGCTAAATGCGCCCTTGCGCAGGTCGTCGAGAATCTCTTCGATCTGCAGCGGCATTTCGGACGCGGCACCGCCGAGCCGGCGCAAGCCTCGAAGCGCGTCCTGGGTGATGCGCTCGGGGGAATAGCGCTGCTGGAACAGGTTGATGAAGTACGGCCGCACCTCTTCGAGCAGATCGAGCTCGGGGTAGAGCTCTTTGCCGACGCCCTCGACCGTCATGAGGCTCTTGCCAAGCATCAAGAATTCAGTGGGGATTTCGACGCCGAACTTTCGCGAGCCCATGATGAGGTCGCGGATCAGCGGCCCGAGCTCGATCTCCTTGAGCCGCTTGCCGAGGTAGCGCTGGGCCAAAGTCGCGACCTCGGCATCGTAGGCGTCTCGGTTGATTTTGTGCGTGGGTCGCCCAATTGCGTAGAGTGCGTCGGCGATCCCCGCGTAGTCTTGACGCACCGCCGCCAGCATTAAATCGATGGTTCGGTCGCGCATCTTGGGCGTGAGACGGCCGACCATGCCGACATCGATCATGCCGATGACCGGATCGTCATCCGCGCCCATGATGATGATGTTTCCGGGGTGCGGGTCGGCGTGAAAGAAGCCGTCTTCGAAGATCTGCTGGATGATGATCTCGACCGAGCGCTTTGCCATCAGCTCGCCGCTCACGCCCTCGCGCTGGGCCGTGTAGACTTTGCGGCCTTCGAGATACTCGAGCGTCAGCACGCGTTTTGCGCTCGCGTTTCGATACACCTTTGGAAACTTGGCGTGCGAGTTGTGCTGGAAATTCGCGGTGAAGCGTTCGTGATTGTCGGCTTCGAGCGAGAAGTCGAGCTCCGCAGCCACGGAGCGATCGAACTCTTGAACGAGGCTGACAGGCCGATACAGCTGGAACTCCGGCATCGAGCGCACGATGGCGTGTGCAAGCCAGTAGAGGAGGTCGACATCCCGCGCCATCAGGGCTTGCACGTGCGGGCGCTGTACTTTCACGACCACCTCAGCCGTCTCCTCGCCGTTTCGAAGGCGCGCCCGATGAACTTGGGCAATGGAGGCGGAAGCGAGTGGGGTCTCCTCGAACGATTCGTAGACGTCTGAAAGCGCGCGGCCAAGCTCACGCTCGACCTGTTCCTGAATCGCGGGGAAGGGCTCTGGCGGAACGTTGTCTTGCAGCTTCTTGAGCTCGACGAGGATATCCTCCGGAATCAGGTCCGGGCGCGTCGACATGATCTGCCCGAGCTTCACGAACGACGGCCCCAGCTCCTCCAAGACCTTCCGAAGCCGAATACCCGCCGGCATCCTTCCCGCATCGCCCCGCTTGCGGCCCGGAATCAACGTGCTCAGCCCCGTCCGGTCGACGACCTCGCCAAAGCCATGCACGGCGAGGACCGCAGCGATCTGCCGAAGGCGCTCTAGGTCACGAACCGTGTTGAGGAGCGACGGCATGGGCGTGGGAGCCTAGCATGGCAGTGTCATGGTCAGACGCGGCTGGCGATGTCGTCGTCGCAAGGACCTACTTTGCGCCCCCACCCTCGTATTTACGGCCACGAAACAATTTAGAAACAATCGGGGCGTACACCCATTCGCATCGGCGGTTCTCGTTGGGCTGCTTGAAGTTCGGAGGTCCCATGAAGAAGGTGGAAGCCATTATTAAGCCTTTCAAGCTCGATGAGGTCAAGGATGCCCTCAACGAAGTAGGCATCAAAGGCATGACCGTGACGGAGGTCAAAGGGTTTGGCCGCACGGGTGGTAAGCGAGAGGTTTATCGGGGGTCCGCGTACGTGGTCGACTTCGTCCCTAAGGTGAAGGTTGAAATCGTCGTTCCCGATGCCCTAGTCGTTTCGGTGATCGAAGCGGTGGAGAATGCAGCCAAAACCGGCCGCATTGGCGACGGGAAGATCTTCGTGTCGCCCATCGAAGAATCGGTGCGAATCCGTACGGGTGAGCGCGGCGAAGCAGCGGTCTAGCGCTGGTTCTGTGATTGTGAATGCCTCGCTGGGATCGATCCCGGCGAGGCGTTCTAGTCTCCAGCGTCCCCACGCGATCGCCTACCCAAAATCGTCGGGATTTCGCGAGCTTGTCAGGCTGCAGGCGTTTGACGCGGTGTGGCTCAGTCAGATACCATTTCTGGGCAGCACCGGTGCATGGGGATGAGTGCTTCACGACTAGCCGCGCAGACGGTTCGTGTTCTGCCGCGGAAGCGGTTGAGCAGGGCGCTTGGTACGCTTGCGGCGTATCGAGCCCCTCAGCCACTGGTCGATGCGGCGATCGCGGCCTTTGTCCGCGCCTACGACGTGGATCTGAGCGAAGTGGAGATGCCACCAGGCGGATTCCGCACGTTCGACGACTTTTTCACCCGAAGGCTCCTCGAAGGGGCGAGGCTGGTCGACCCCGACCCGAGTGCGCTCGTGTCGCCGGCAGACGGGCGGCTCGAGGATCTCGGCGAGATCACGGCTGACGGTGAGCTCCTGGTCAAAGGGCAGCCGTACACGGCCGCGGCGCTGCTAGGCGATGACGAGGCAGCGGCGGCCTACGCGGGCGGCCGCTACTTCATCGTTTACCTTTCGCCCCGCGATTACCATCGCGTACACGCGCCGACCTGCGGAAGCGTGCAGTGCATGCGGTACGTGCCCGGCACACTGTTCCCGGTGAACCGCATTGGAACCGACTTTATCCCGCAGCTTTTCGCAAGAAACGAACGTCTTGCTATTGTGCAGGAAGGCGTGGTTCACGGAGTCGTGACTACGATCCTGGTGGGGGCGATCGGTGTGGGACGCATCGGGGTGAGCTTTGATGAGGTGCAGACAAACCGGGCGGATGCTCCGGGACTGCGGAGCTACTCCGATGCGCCGATCCCGCGTGACCGGGGCGACGAGCTGGGTGTCTTTCACATGGGTTCGACGGCGATCGTGATGACGCCGCCAGAATGCAAGCTCGAGATCGTCGCGCAGTCGGGCGCGCCCATTCGAATGGGCGAAGTCATAGCCAAGGGGGGCATCGATGAGCGGTGAGTCCACGGACAAGCCCGAGGGTCGTCAGTCCCATGCTTCGCAGCGTCGGCGTGCGCTGCGCGTTCCGATCACCGACATTCCACGTGCCAGCGTGCTCGATGATTCGACAGAGACGAACGGGAAGGGCAACGGTGCTGCCCACGCTGTATCGAACGTCGTTGAGTTGGATCCGCTAAGCGGCGTGATGGCGGCGGTCGAAGAGATCGAAGACCGGGACCCCACGGAGCCATCCTTCATGACCGAGGCCGATCCGCTCATTGGCGATGAGTCGGGAGCCGACACGGCCGATCTGTCGGAACCATCGATCGACGTGCACTTCACCGACCCGCCTGCGATCCAGCCATCCAGCAGGCCGCCGACCGCTGCGCGGTACAGCGAACCCCCCGAGGAGCTCTTCCTCGAGGACGCGGACGTTCTGTCTCGAAGCGATATTGCCCCGCCTCCTGACAAGGCCGAGGAGATGCTGATTCCGATCCCCAAGCCGCCCCCACCGCCGACCGAATCAGCGGATGCGGCGTCTCCGGAAGTCGAGGCAGATGAAGCGGGTCCTTGGTACGAGAATTTCTTTGGCGAGGCCTACCTGCGAACCGTCCGAACGGCAACGCCCAAAGAAGTGGCTGCCGAATGCGATTTCATCGAGCGCGCGGTGCGCATCCCCGTCGGGTCGCGCGTGCTCGACGTGGGCTGTGGGATGGGGGTGCAGGCGGTCGAACTCGCCTCGCGAGGGTACCACCTGGTCGGACTCGACATCTCGCCCACGATGGTGTCGCGGGCCTACGACGAAGCCGAAGATCGAGGGCTGCGAATCGACTTCGTGCGTGGCGACATGCGCGACGTGACCTTCGAAGATCCGTTTGACGGGTTGCTCTGCTGGGGAACGACCTTTGGTTACTTCAGCGAAGAGGAAAACGAGCTTGCCGTTCGACAGTTCCGTCAGGCGCTCAAGCCGAATGGTATGTTGTTGCTCGAAGTCATCAACCGCGACTTCATCATCGGTTCACAGCCAAACCAGGTTTGGTTCGAGGTAGACGGGGCTGTGTGCATGGAGGAGACGGACTTCGACTATGAAACGTCGCGTCTTCGCGTGAAGCGCCGAGTTGCGAGCCACAGCGGTCAACAACACGACCGCTGCTATTCGATTCGGCTTTACGCTCTCCATGAGATCCGCTCGCTTCTCGAGCGCAACGGTTTCCGAGTCGACGAGGTTAGCGGCCGCGAGGCGACTCTGGGCGTCTTCTTCGGTGTTCATTCGGCCAAGATGGTCATTCGCGCGGAGCGCTTGCCGGAGCCGGTTGCCGAGGAAAGCGACACTCCGCCGCCAGTGCCAACGCCGACGGTTCCGAAAGGGGCGTTGATGCCTTCGGAGTTTCCGTCGGAGTCGAACGGCGACGAAGACTAGACAGCACTAGGGTCACTCGATGGCGATGCCGTCGCCGGTGAGGACGTATTCGATGCGGCAGGGGAGCGCCAGGAACGGGCCGCCTAGGGCTGCGACGGCTGGTGTGCAGTCCGAGCCGGTCAGGGGGACGATTTCGGTGGTTTGGGAGCCGGTCAGGGTGAACAAAGTAGGGTTGACGCCCGCGTCGGTTCCGCCGTCTGCATCGACGCCGGCGTCACCGACGCCTGCGTCACCAACGCCTCCGTCGTCGACGCCTGCATCAGCGACGCCCGCATCACTCTCCAGATCGACCTCGACAGCCTCGACCAGAAACGTGAAGACGTCGCGCTGTGTGACCGAGCAGCCGACGTAGCTGCGGAAGCGATCCGGTTCGACCACCATCCAGCTCCGACTGACCTGGAAGGTGTATTGGCCGTCTTTCTCTACGCCGGCGAACGCGCCACCGCCAAGTTGCTGCCAGTAGGCGCGTCCGTTCGATTCCCTTCGCAGCTCGAAGTTGAGGTCCAGAGGGTCGGGGGCGGGAATCGCCGCGCCGCAGCTCTGCTCCACCATGAAACCGACCGCGTTGAAAGTGCCCACGGGTTCGCCGGGTGGTTCGTCGGTCTGACCCCAACATCCCAGCACCAATAAAGGTAGGCCGAACAGCGTCCACCGCATGCGTGACAGGTACCGTCAGGGCGGCCCAAGGGTCAAAGAAAGCGCTGCACCTGCGTCAATAGCGAATTCCGAAGCCGCAGCGATAGGTGACGCGTGTGGTGACCGCTTTGCCGTCCTTGTCGATCGGAGGCTTCCACCTCTCGCCTCGCAGCGTTTTCACGCAGGCCCTTCCGAGCTCGTATCCCGTTGGGTCTTCCGAGATGATGCGAATCTTGGATGGGAGGCCGTCGGGGGCCACCTGCATGCGAATGACCACCTCGCCCTCGATGCCTTCTTGGCGTGCCTTCTTAGGGTAGAGTTTTTCTAGCTTTCGCTTCAAAGACGGTGGAATTGGTGCCTTCGAGAGGTCACCCACGTCCACGACGACCCCGAGGCCAGTGCCTCCGATGATCCCGCCGACGATGCCGTTACGGCTCCTGCCGGTGACGGCCGCCTCGGGCCGACCAATCGGCCCCTCACGGCTCTCGCCTGAGCCCGGGTCCATGGCCCATGACGAGGGTTCGTCGCCTTCATTCGTGAGGACCACGTTGTCGAAAGTGACCGGGCTTTCCGGCGCGGCGGCTGGCGGCTCTTCCGGTGCCTTGGGCGGCTCTTTCGGGGCCTTGAAGGTCTTGGGCTTCGGCGGCGGTTTCACCGGCTCGGGCTCAGCCGGCTCTACGGGCTCCGGGAGCTCTTCATCGGGCTCGGCTACGACTGGGTCTTCGTCCACGATGGCGATCGCTACCGTGTTCGACGGTTCTTCGATGCCCGATCCCATCGGAACCTTGGGCATCAGGCCGAGAAACGTCGCATGCGTCACAATCGCTAAAACGACCCATCCTGTTTCGAGTGCCCAAGGGGCTACATTCCCGAGAGGAGTGGACATCGGTTCGGCCGCAGCGCTGCTCAGCGTCCAATCTCCTCGGGACGCACGTTGATCGCAAACTTCGTGATGCGCTCTTGGCGCAAGATGTCGATCACTTGGACGACCTTCGCGTGTGTGATTCGGCCGTCCGCTGCGATCACGGCGCGCAGATCTTCGTCGGTCTCACGCGCCGCGCGGACGCGCGTCCGAAGCTCTTCGGTGGTGACGGGGATTGTATCGAGGTATATCTGGCCGTTGTAGTCGATCGACACGGCGAGGGTGGCCGGCGTCTGCTCACCGGTGGCGGCCTTCGGAAGCTCCATGGGAATCGTCTTCGAGACGATCGCTGTAGCGGTCACCATCAAGATGATCAGCAAAACGAGCACGACGTCGACCAAGGGCGTGACGTTGATATCGGTGATCAGATCGTCGTCGTCACCGGAGCGTCCGCCGCCAGCCATGGCTACTGGTTACCCTTGCGCTCTTGACCCTTGAGGTACGCGAGCAAGTCGCGGCCGAGCGCATCGGCCCAGGTGAGCCGATAGCGAATCAGTCGCTGGAAGTAGTTGTAGAAGGCGACCGCTGGGAGGGCCACCAGCAGGCCGATCGCCGTAGCGACCAGCGCCTCGCCGACCTCGGTCATCAAGCCGCTCGTCACCTTGCCCGCGGCCTCGTCGAGCACGTGGAACGCCTTGATGACGCCAATGACCGTTCCGAGAAGGCCGACGAAAGGAGCGTTGTTACCGACAGTACCGAGGAAGCCGAGGTTCCGTTCCATCTGGGTGCGGGCGACCGACGTGGAGCCGGCGAGGCGCTCCTCGACGGCCTGTGATCCATCCTCGACCACTTCGATGCCGGAGTACACGATCTTGGCCTGGAAGGACTCTGACTGGGATAGGCGCTCGCGTGCGCCAGCGATGTCGTTCTTCGCCAGGAGAAGCCGCAGATCCTCTTGGAGCTTTCGGACATCATCGCGGGAGGCGAAGAAGTAGTAGGCCCGCTCGAAAATGATCGCGACCCCGATGATGGAGAGGAGAACCAGAAGCCACATGACCCACGTCGCGCCAAGCATGGCGAAGGCGGTGAGTCTCTCTTGAATGTCGATCATACTTTTCCTCGGGCCGAAGCGCGCTTTTAGCCCGTCTTGGGGGGCTGTGCATCCCGCTTGAGAATCTCACGCACCAATATGGTCGCGTAAGAGCCGGCGGGTAGGGTGAAATCGAGATCCACCGTGTTGTCACTCACACTCAGGTCTACTTTTGGCACTGGAATGCGGACGAAACGCCGAGTTCCAGGGGCTACACGCTTCCACTTCGCGAGGCGATCGAGGGTTAACCCCGCCTCTCTCAGGAGGGCTTCTTCGCGGGCTAAGGCCTCTCCCTCGGGCCAGCGCATCTTGGCGCCGAACATCGGTCCGGTGGGGCTGATCTCCCACGCGTCGGCGCGCGCCTGAGTGTCCTCGACCTCGGTTGCAATGAACAAGCCGCCAGAGTCGTGCTTCTTCATTACGTCTCCGGCGAAGACCCACGCGAGCCTCGAGCTTTGCACGCGCTCCGCGACGCAGCGATTGAAGACCTTGGACTGCAGCGCGGACATTTGGAGCTTTCGTTGGAACCCGCTCCGGGGCGCGCGAGCCTCGCCCAGGACCCATCGCAGGGCACGTTCTGCGTTATCGCCTTCTCGGCCAAATCGCTGCTCTCCGTAATAGTTCGGTAGCCCGCGTGTTTCGATCTCCGACAACACTCGGCGCAGGTCCTCTATTCTCGATGCGTCGATCTGCCGCAGGCGGATGCGGAATCGGTTCCCACGGAGGTGACCCGTTCGCAGCTTGTGCGGATGAAGGGCCGCTTCGAGGACTCGGATGCCTTCGATCTCGGCTTTCGTCACCGCGTCCGGGGTTGAGCCCCAGAGACTGATCCATTGGCGGGTAACCGCGTGTCGATCTTTGAGCCCTGCCCAGCCTGCGGCTTTGGGGTCGGCGCCCACGTGGTCGCAAAGCGCGCGCACTGCGTCTTTGGTCGTCAGCCCGCGTTTCTCGATGAACGCAAAGACATGCTCGCCGCTTCCGCTCGGTGCATATGCTGCCACCTCCTCGACCTCGAAGTCGTCGAGCGTCGATCGAAACTCGGCTTCGATCGGGGCGACCGACGTCGTGAGGTAGGGAAGCGTCATAGCTCGGCGCTTCCTGTAGACCATCGCCGTGCGATTGGGTAGACCCCAGTCGTGGCCACCGAGGTGTCGACGCGCATCGGACGCGCTTTGCAGCAGCAGCTCGAGGTGGGATGCAATGAAGGGGTGTTCCCCGGGGCGAGCGCCTGCGTCGCGATATGGGAGGGGGGGGGCTGGTCGTACGTCGACCGGGGGGCAGGGACCCGCGCTGAAGGCTCCGATCCGGTGGGGGCTGACACGATCTACGACCTAGCTTCGCTCACCAAGCCCTGGGTCGCGGTTGCGGCGCTGCGTTTGCACCAGGCGGGCGTCTTCGAGCTCGGCGCGCGTGTGGACCAGCTCATCCCGGAAGCAAAGGGGCTCCCTGTGGGGGCGCGCAGCTGGGAAGACTTGTTGAGCCACCGATCGGGCTTGGAGGCTTGGGCGCCATTCTACGAGACCCTTCCCGAAGAGCCCGGCACCGACGCGGCGTGCGCGTGGATCCTACACGAGCTGCTTCCTCATTGGGACGCAGGCAAGGTGGGTAGGTCGGTCTACAGCGACCTCGGGTACATCCTGGTAGGAGTCGCAATGAGCCGCGCGGCGGGCCAGCCGTTGAACGACATCGTGACGGAACGAGTCGCGTCGCCGCTTGGAGTCGACGACACGGTGTTCTTCGGCTCGAGCCGCCGGGACGAGAGCTGGCAAGAGCGCTGCGCGCCGACGGGCTGGTCGGTCTGGCGCGAACGAATCCTCGTGGGCGAGGTGCACGACGACAACTGTGCCGCGCTCGGCGGCGTGGCGGGCCATGCAGGGATGTTTGGGCTCGCAAGCAGCGTGGCCAGGTTTGGGGCTGCCTGCGTCGCCGCCTGGCACGGGAGACGGGGTGCTTCGGAGGAAGAGCTCATCCGGCACTCAACGGCGGCTAGGTCCGGCGGCACGCACCGGCTCGGATGGGATGGCAAGGCAGAGGAAGGAAGCTCCGCGGGCTCGTTGATCGATCCGGAGGCATTCGGTCATCTCGGGTTCACCGGCACGTCGCTTTGGTGTGACCCGCGTAGGCAGCTCGTCGTGGTGTTGCTGACCCATCGCGTCGCATTCTCGGACGACAACGCCTCTATCCGAGCGTTTCGCCCGGCTTTTCACGATGCGTTGGTCAGCGCATTCGACAACCGCTAGCCGGCGAGCGACCGAAGACGGTCGAGCAGCTTTGAATTGGTTTCGTAGGAGAGGGCGTTACGGGCAGCCCGGGCCATCGCCCGCGGGTCACCCAGCAGCACGACTAGCTTCTTTGCGCGCGTGAGCGCCGTGTACAGAAGGGCGCGGTTGAGCAACATGAAGTGGGCGTTGTGCAAGACGATGACCGCTGCCGGGAACTCGCTGCCCTGCACCTTGTGCACCGTGCATGCGTAGGCCAGCGAAATAGCCTCGAGCTCATCGGCTTTGTACTGAACTTCGCGCCCGTCGAAGCGCACGAACGTCACGCCACCCTCGAACCGATTCACCTCGCCGAGGTCGCCATTGTAGACTTCTTTGTCGTAGTCGTTGCGGAGCTGCATCACCTTGTCGCCTCGTCGAAACGAGGTCGGTGCGGCGGTTTGCTGGGTGCTCGGATTGAAGGCTTCTTGAAGGACTTCGTTGAGCCTGATCGTGCCCAAGGGACCGCGTCGCATCGGCGTCATGACTTGAACGTCGGCGAGCGGGTCGAGCCCGTACGCCACCGATATGCGCCGAAGCCCCTGCACGAGGCGCTCGGTGATCGTGTCCGGGTCCGTGGCCGCGATCACGAACAAGTCCCCGTCTCCTTTTGTCCCCGTTGGCGTCGGCTCGGGCAGGCCTCCTTCGAGCACTGCGTGGGCGCCGCGGACGATGGCGCTCTGCTGTGCTTGGCGAAACACCTCATGGAGACGAATCGTCGTGCAGATCCGCGAGGCGATCAGGTCGCGCAACGGCTGGCCGGGCCCGACTGGCGGGAGCTGATCGATGTCGCCAACCAAGGTGAGCGTGGCGCGGCTGGGAATCGCGGCGAGGAGCTGTGAGGCAAGCCGGATGTCGAGCATCGAGGCCTCGTCGACGAGGATCAGGTCTGCATCGAGCGGGAAGCGTTGGTTTCGATTGAAGTGCCCGGTCGCCGGGTTCCATTCGAGCAGGCGATGAATCGTCTTGGCTTCGATGCTGGCCGCCTCGGAGAGACGCTTCGCGGCGCGTCCCGTCGGTGCGCACAGCGCCACGCGCCGATCGAGCGCTGCGTGCGCCTGAACGATAGCGCGTACGGTCGTGGTCTTTCCGGTGCCTGGCCCGCCGGTGAGAACCAGCAGATGCGTGCCGAGCGAAGCTTCCACTGCGCTTCGCTGCGCGTCGCTGAGGGTGTGGTCGTGGGTCTTCACCGGTTGCTTCGCTTTGGGGCGATTCGCGAGCGTGCTCAATGCCTCAGCGACGACGATTTCGGCGCGACGTAATAGCGGTGGATAGACCGCGTCGCCTTCGATCGCAACTAGCTCCCGCGCCCGCAACTCTCGGAGGGCTTCGTCGAGGTCGCCGGACGGAACGTCGAGCTGCTCGAGGCCTTCGTGAAGCTGGGATCGCGTCGCAAAGACGTGACCCTCATCGACCGCTTTGCCGATGAGGTGCAGCACGCCGCCTTGCACGCGCCGCAAATCATCGCCGGCGATCCCGAGCGCCTCAGCGATCCGGTCTGCCGTGCGAAAGCCGATGCCGCGGATCTGTTCCGCGACGATATATGGATCGTCGCGGACGACGCGCGGAGCGTCCGCGCCGTACTTGCGGACGATTTCGCGCGCAGTTGCCGGGCCCATCCCGAGGGCATGCAGAAAGCTCATCGTCTCCGCTTCGACGCGACGTTCGCGAACCGCCTTTGCGATCGATTCCGCGCGCTGTTTGCCGATACCGGACACCTCGCGGAGGCGCGCCGACTGGGTTGCGATGACGTCGAGGGTATCCGGACCGAAGCGCGTGACGAGGCGGGCGGCCAGGGCGGGGCCAATGCCAGGAATCAGGCCGGAGCCGAGATAGCGGATCATCCCCTGCTCGGTGGAGGGAATCGTCGGCGTGAAGGACGTTACACGGAAGCGAGCCCCGTAGACTGGGTGCTGGGACCAGCGCCCGACCAGGCGCACACTCTCCCCAGGCGCGATCTGCCCGAGATCGCCGACCGCGGTGTGCGAAGGGGATAGCTCAGCGTCCGCGTCAGTGGCGAGACGAATCACTGCGAACCTTCCGTCATCACTGCGGAAAAGCACATCCTCGACCAAGCCTTCGAGGACCTCTTCTGACTCCTGCGATGCCACGATTTCGGGAGAAGCTATCAGCCTTGGGCTCCCAGCGCTTTGCTATTGTGCTTTCCCCGGAAACATCCGTTAGTGTGAAAGTTGGAACCGATTTGGATCGGAGGGGGATGACGACCCAGCCACGCATGAGCGCACCCATCGGGAGACTGCAGATTCGGCCTTCGGAGGGCCGAAAACGGTGCGGTTCGGGAGCGGGGCGCTGGCAGCCCGCCACCCCCCCGACCGATGCAGCGGCGACCGAAGCCGACGAGGCGCGCGACGAGAGTGGGTGTCCCCGTTTCTACCCGTTTCCCCTGCGCCTCACCGACGAACGCGACGACTGAGCGCGAACGTAGCGTCGTTGCGCGGGAAACCAGCGATTGGTAAGAGCGCTCGATGCCCCCAACTACCATCGCCATTCTCGGGGCCAAAGGGGGCGTCGGAACCTCCCTCTTCAGTGCGAACCTGGCGATCTACTTGGCGACCATCGGCAAGCGGGTGCTTGCGGTAGACGCAGACCCGTCGGGTGCAGACCTTCACGCAATGCTCGGCGTCGGGCCACGCGTCGCGCCCTACGTGGCGCCGACCCCTGCATTCGGCTCCGAGGGAAGCATGGCGATGTTAGCCGCAACGCTCGACCACGATGCCGTCAACACGCTACCGCCGCGCGAGCCGGTCGGTGGCCCCATTGCGAACCTGCAGTTGATAGACGGAGGGTTGAGCGAACCTCATCGAGGCAGCGTGCGCCGGAGCTCGTTGCGAGAGTTGCAAGCCCGACTGGCAAAACAAGACGCAGACTTCGCCGTCGTCGACCTCGGGTCTGCGGCGACCGATGCGGCGATTCGGTTCTGGTGCGGGGCGACTCATCGGCTCGCGTTGACGATGCCGGAACCCAATGCCGTGAGCGGACTATATCGGCTCGTGCGCAAGGCGTTTGCGGCGATGGCCCTCGAACACGTCTCCGACGAGCGTCAGCAGAGCGCGCTTCACGCTGCGTTCGCCAAAGCTGGCCAGACACCTGCGCCTTCCGACATCACTGCGCTCCTGCGGCGCGAGTGGCCGGAGCTTGGGCATGCCTTACAGGACTGCATGCGCACGCTGCAGTTCCCATTCGTCGTCAACCACGCGCGGTTACGCGCGGATCTCGAGCTCGGCGATCAGGTCACAGTTGCGGTGCGTCGACGCTACGGTATTCACCTGAAGTATTTCGGCTACGTCGAACATGACGATGCGGTTCGGTCGTGCTCGCGAAAACGGCGTCCGCTTCTGCTGGAAAGCCCGGGCAGCAGGGCGAGCCGCAACATCGAGAAGATCGCGCGACGGCTTTTTGCGTCTCAGGACGGCCGAAGGGACCGTGCGCCGTGGCGTGAGGTGCCGCCGAGCTCGCATCATGACGTGCTCGAAGTCGAGCGCGCCGCGACCGACGAGGAGATTCGACGCGCATACAAGCGCATGTGCGCCGTGTTCGACGCCGAGAACCTGGTGACGTTCGGCCTCTTCGATGAGGAGGGAATCGAGGCTGCGCGCAGCCGCATCGACGAGGCCTATGATGTGCTCCTCGACTCGGCTCGCCGCCGTCCGTACGAGATTTCCGTGTTTCCCGAAGCCCCGGAAACAAAGGCCGAAACGGAGCAGAAGCAGGTCGCAAGCGGCGAGCTGCCTCCCGCTCCGAGCATCACTCCAGACACCGAATTTAGCGGGGCCCTCCTTCGCGCCGTCCGGGAGTCCCAAGGTACCAGCCTCAACCAGATCGGCGAGCGAACGAAGATTGGGATCAACTACCTCCGATGCATCGAGGAGGACCGGTTCGAGAAGCTGCCGGCGGCAGTCTACGTGCGGGGGTTCGTCACGGAGTTTGCCAAGTGCCTCAAGCTCGACCCCGAGCAAGTGAGCCAGAGCTATCTCCGACGCTACAAAGCCCGCATGGAAGACACGGGAGAGAGCGTGTGAGCTCGCCGCAGGCCCCGATCATCCTCGCATCGTCATCACCGCGCCGCCGCGAGATCTTGTCGTCACTGAGGATCGCAATCGAGGTGCAACCGAGTCGCGCCGATGAAGAATCGCTCGCCATCGAAGATGACGTCGAGTTCGTTCTCGCGGCAGCGCGCATGAAGTTGAAAGACGTGTTGAGTACCAGCCGGCAGAGCGGTGCCTATGTGCTGGCGGCGGACACCACCGTGTGCGTCGACGGTCAGCGGCTGGGCAAGCCCGCCGACGACGCTGATGCTGTACGCATGCTGGAGCTGCTCGCCGGGCGCGATCATGTCGTTCGAACCGCTGTTGCGCTTGGGAGAGTTGGGGAGGGCGTACTCGAATGCCGTGTCGTGGAGACTCGGGTGTGGTTCCGGCAGGTATCTCTGGAGGAGGTCCGGCGCTATGTGGCGGCCGGGGAGAGCCACGACAAGGCGGGCGCATACGGCATCCAAGGGCTCGCAAGCGGCTTCGTGACCCGGCTCGAAGGATCGTACACCAACGTGGTGGGCCTTCCGGCCGCTGCGGTGGTAGGTCTGCTCGTCGATCACGGCGCGCTGGATCAATGGCCATGAGTCATGACATCTCCGCTGCCATTGAACATGTCCGCGAACGCATCGAACGCGCCTGCGAACGGGCGGGGCGCGATCCGAGCTCAGTCAAAGTCATCGCAGTGTCCAAAGGGCACGCGGAGGACGTCATTCGAGCTTCCTACGAAGCAGGGATGCGCGTGTTTGGTGAGAACTATGCCCAAGATCTCGCGGCCAAAGCTACCGCATTGAGCGATTTGCCTGACATCAACTGGCGCTTTATCGGCCATCTGCAGCGCAACAAGATCAAGCTCATCGAGCGTGCCCGGGCGACCGTGGACACCGTCGATTCCCTGAGGTTGGCGGAGGCGCTCTCCCTGCGGGCGACAGCACAGGCGACGGATGTCGAGATACTGCTGCAGGTCAACGTTGGCGACGAAGCGCAGAAGTCCGGCTGTGCGGTCGAGGAGGCGCCGCAGCTCATCGAAGCGGTGCGGGCATTGCCTAGAGTTACGTTGCGAGGGCTCATGGCCGTCGCGCCGCACCTCGGCGATGTCGAAGCGACTCGGCCGTTCTTCGCCGTCCTTCGCGAGTTGGCCAGGGCACACGACCTGCCGGAGCTTTCGATGGGCATGACGCACGACCTCGAGGTAGCGGTCGAGGAGGGCGCGACGATGCTGCGGCTTGGGACAGCGATTTTCGGGCCCCGCTCCGCGGGCGGGCGTTAGCTTTAGGCCCCTTCCGCTATCTTGCCGAGCTCCACGGATCGACGCGTCGCTGCGCGCACGGCGCTCAGGATCGCGTTGGCGAAGCCTGTGGCTGCAAGCGCGTCCAGCCCAGCGCGCGTGGTTCCGCCCGGGCTCGTCACCTGGTCCCGCAACACCTCGGGCGCTTCGTCTCGATCGAGCAGCAGCCGTGCCGCGCCGAACACGGTTTGCGAGGCGAGGCGAAGCGCCGTTTCCTCGGGCAAGCCCTCGCGCGTGCCCGCATCGCGAAGTGCTTCGATCATGGCGAACACATAGGCCGGTCCAGAGCCGCTGAGTCCCGTCACTGCGTCGATCTGTTCCTCAGGCACCCGGACGGAGATGCCAACGCTCCGGAATAGAGTTTCGACGAGAGCGAGGTCCTCGTCGGTCGCGTGGCTTCCCGCTGCAATCGCGGTCGCCCCCGCCCCGACGAGTGCCGGCGTGTTTGGCATGGTGCGAACGACGCGTGAGCCTTCGGGAAACGCCCGTTCGATCATGCCCGTCGAGATGCCCGCCGCGATCGAGACCAAGAGCGCCTCGGAGCCCACCGCGGCGGCGATACCGGGAAGCACCTGTCCTAACACTTGTGGTTTCGTCGCTAGCACGACGACACTTGCCTCTCGCACGGCGTCCGCATTGTCGGTGCTCACGCTGATTCCAAGCTCGGCTTCGAGCAAGTCCAGCCGGCCTTGGTCGGGGTCGGCGGCGACGATGCTACCTGCGGGCACGGTGGCCGTGCCGATCAGGCCTCGGATGAGGGCGCCAGCCATGTTGCCGGCGCCGACGAAAGCGATCGTGTGTTCCACTGACATGCCGCGCGGCATACCATACAAGCCTCGCCGACGATACGGCGCCACCCCGGCGCTAGGCGCAGGCCGCCTCGACGTCGTCGATCTGTTTGGGAATACCGTCGGTCAGGACGTCGCGTCCGGCTTTGGTGACTACGACGTCGTCTTCGATGCGAATGCCGATGCCGCGCCATCGCTCGTCCACGTCCTCAGCGTCGGCCGCGATGTAAATGCCCGGTTCGACCGTCAGCACGAACCCCGGCTCGAGAGGCCGGTGCTCGCCGTCGACGTAGTAGCGGCCGACGTCGTGCACATCCATTCCGAGCCAGTGCGAGGTTCGATGCATGTAGAAAGGATCGAGCTTCTTCTCTTCGATGAGCGAGTCGACCTCGCCCTTCAGTAGCCCGATGTCGATCAGCCCTTCGGCAATCGAGCGAACCGTGCCGCAGTGGACGTCTTCGAGCGTTACGCCTGGCTTCACGGCCTCGATGCCCGCCTGTTGTGCGCGGAGCACGACCTCGTAGAGCGCGCGCTGCTCGTCCGAGAACTTGCCGTTGGCGGGGAACGTGCGCGTCACGTCACTCGCGTAGTAGCCGTACTCGCAACCTGCATCGATGAGCACTAGCTCGCCGTCGTTCAAGATACGGTTGCCTGCCCGGTAGTGCAGGATCGTTGCGTTGGGCCCGGACCCTACGATGCTCTCGTAGGCGGGGCGCTCGCTTCCGTGCTTACGAAAAACGTGGATCAACTCGGCGTCGATTTCGTATTCGTGCATGCCGGGGCGCGTGATTCGCATCGCGCGCAGGTGGGCTTCTTTGGTGATAGCCGCGGCCTGCCGCATCGTTGCGAGCTCACCGTCGCTCTTGCGCAGGCGCATCTCATGCAGGTGCACAGAGGAGTCGATGACTGCTTCGGGCGCCGTGATCCCCCGTCGGCCGCCGCGGCGAAGTAGGTTCAGACAGCCGAAGATCGCGGCGTCGGCTTCGTCGTTTTCCGCGAGGCGATAGTGGAGGCGCTCGACGTTGCCGAGGTAGTCGGGAAGCTTCTTGGCGAGATCGTCGATTGGAAACGCGACGTCGGCGCCGAACGCTTCGACGGCGCCGGCGATACCGGTTCGCGGCCCGTCCCAAATCTCCCGCTCAGGCTTCTTGGGACGAACGAAGAGAACCATCCGATGCTCTTTGTGTTGATTGGTCAAGACGAGCAGGCTCTCGGGCTCGTCCAAGCCGGTCAGATAGTAGAGGTCGCTACCCTGACGATACGGGTGTTCGACGTCACGATTGCGCACGGCGAGCGGGGCCGACGGAAACACCGCGACGCCGTCTCCGATCGCTTCGAGAAGCTGCTCGCGGCGTGCTGCAAACTCCGACATGGGCCGAGCCTAGCAGCTACCCTCCGGGCTGCATCTGGCCACTCTTGTAGCGGTTCCAGTAACTCTTCAGGGCTTCGCTGACTTTGCCGCTCAACAGGAGCGCGCCGAGGATGTTCGGGAACGACATGCCGAGGATCATCAGGTCCGAGAAGTCGATCACGTTGCCGAGTTTCAGCACGGACCCGAACACGATGAAGCAAAGAAAGAGCGCCTTGTAGACCATTGAAAACCGTGCGCCAAAGAGGAAAGTCCAGCAGCGCTCGCCGTAGTAACTCCACGAGATCATCGTCGAGAACGCAAACAAGAAGACCGCTAGGCTGAGCACCTTGGGGAACCAGGGAAGGACTGTCGCGAACGCCTTCGAGGTCATCAGCACGCCTTCTTCGCCGCCACCCTCATAGGCGCCGGTGATGACCACGACCAAGCCGGTCATCGTGCACACGACGATCGTATCGATGAACGGCTCGAGGAGGGCGACGATGCCTTCGCGAACGGGCTCATCGGTTGCGGCTGCGGAGTGGGCGATCGACGCAGAGCCAACGCCGGCTTCGTTCGAGAACGCTGCGCGCCGGAAGCCCGTGACCAGGACACCGAGCATTCCGCCAAAGCCAGCCTGCGGCGAGAATGCTTCGCCGACGATCTTGCCCAATGCAGTTCCGACCTGATCGTAGTTCGTGATGATGATGAAGAGCCCGGCGAGCAGGTAGACGCCGCACATTAGCGGAACGATGAAGCCCGCAACCTGTCCAATCCGGCGAATGCCCCCAACGATGACGATGCCGACCAGGAAGGCGAGCATGACGCCGTATGTGAGCGCGCCCCAGCCGCCCGAGAAAACCGGCAAGACTTCGGCGACCTGCGCGTAGCTTTGGTTGGCTTGGAACATGTTTCCGCCACCGAAGCTGCCGCCAATACACATCAATGCGAACAAGATGGCGAGGAAGCGCCCCAAGCGCGGGAGGCCGAGTTCGTCGAGACCACGATCGAGGTATCGCATCGGCCCGCCTAGGATGTGTCCGTCGTCGCCGATCTCGCGATACATCTGCCCGAGCGTGCATTCGATGAATTTCGACGACATCCCGAGGAAGCCAGCGGCGATCATCCAGAAGATCGCGCCTGGCCCGCCGACGGCAACCGCCACCGCAACGCCAGCGATGTTTCCGAGCC
>CAZHPJ010000004.1:0-22654 GCA_964534585.1 uncultured Sandaracinaceae bacterium
TGCTACCGTCATGGCCGACGACAACGTCACCGATCGCGAGGCCGAGCTCATCCGCGCTATCGGCGATGCGCTCGATTGTCCCGTGCCACCTTTTGTGCAATCGAGGTAGCATCATGGAGACACCAAGCGTCTACGAGACCGATGACGAGGTGCAGGCTCTTGCCCTCCAGGAGGCCCTGGAGGCCGAGGGGATCGCTGCAGTCCTGATCAATCACCGCGACACCGCCTACCCAGGCGTCACCGACCGGCAGCGGCATGGGACGGAAATTCGCGTCGATGCCGACCAGGTCCAGAAGGCCACCCAGCTCATCGACGAGTTCCTGGCGGCTCAGCCCGTCGAGGGTCCCCCGATTGCGCCTCCGCCCGATTCTGGGCCCGCGCCCGGGCTCCGTGGGCCGGGATGGCTAATCATCACCCTGATAATGCTGGGTTTATTAGGAGCTGCCGCTTATATACTAAATGCCAATTAACTAGTGGATCGCGTTCCATTCTTTGCTATAAGTTAACTGTTAGTAAAGGACGCGCACCATGGTCATTACGGATACTTATGATCTCGGGGAGCTCGCCAAGCTCCTCCACTGGAATCCGGCTCACTGCAAGGTGATCCTAAAGCAGCTCGGTGCCGATCCATTGCAGCCCATCGACGACGAGACCGCGGCAAAGGTTGCCAACAAGATTCGCCGGCCCTGGCCGCCCAAAGCTGCCTAACTCGCGCCTCGCTGGACGAGCGCGGCGGCCCGTTCGCCGATCATCATGCAAGGGGCGTTGGTGTTACCACCGGTGACCTGCGGCATGACCGAGGCGTCCGCGACTCGTAGCCCTTCGATGCCGCGCACCTTGAGCTTCGGGTCCACGACTGCCATGTCGTCGATACCCATCTTGCACGTGCCGACCGGATGATAAACCGTCGTCGCGCGTAGCTTGATCTCTTCGGTGAGCTCTGCGTCGCTCGAGCGCTGGGCGCCCGGGCTCAGCTCTTCGCGCAAGTGTTCCGCCATCTCGGGGTGCGCGCAGATCTCGCGACACTTTCGTATCGCTGTGATCAATAGCTGTAAGTCTTCTGGATCCTCGAGGAAGTGTGGATCGATGTGTGGCACTTGGTCCGGTTTGCTCGACGTGAGTAGAACCTCGCCACGGCTCTTCGGGTAGATCAAGGTCGGCATCACGGTCAGGCAGTGGCCGGTGTCGAGGGCGGGGCGCTCCGGGCCGTCTTGGTTTGGTGTCGGGTAGCCCCAGGGGAGCGTGTGAACCTGGAT
Organism: uncultured Sandaracinaceae bacterium; assembly: GCA_964534585.1. Classification (GTDB taxonomy): domain Bacteria; phylum Myxococcota_A; class Polyangia; order Polyangiales; family Houyiibacteriaceae; genus SG8-38. The sequence continues at coordinate 1,257 of CAZHPJ010000004.1, forward strand.
GTCTGGAAGCGGCGCGCCGTCGTGGCTCTTGATGAAGGTTCCCGCCTCGAAGAGCGTCCGCCCGAACCAGCCGTTGCCAACGACGTATTCTCGCAGCATGCCGGCGAGAAAGCGCGCAGCCGTGCCACGGTGAAGGCTCGTCGGAGAGCGGTAGGTGAGGGGGACGAAGAGGTGATCATGTAGGTTCTTCCCGACTCCCGGAAGGTCGAGATGTACCTTGATGCCGTGTTCACGCAGCTGGTCCGCAGGCCCGATACCCGAGAGCATCAAGATCTGTGGCGAGCCAATCGCGCCGCCGGAAACGATTACCTCACGCCTCGCGCTGGCGAGAGTGACGCCACTCGGCTGTTCGTACTCGACGCCCGTTGCGCGGCCGTTCTCGATCACGATGCGATGCACGAGCGCGCGTATCTCCACCCAGAAGTTGGGACGTTCGAGGCTCGGCTGAATGTACGCCTCGGCCGTGCCGCTTCGCACGCCCTTGCGCGCTGACATCTGATAGATGCCGGCGCAGTTCTGGTTCTCCGCGTTGAAGTCGTCGCCAATCGGCACGCCGCAAGCTTCCGACGCAGCTCTCACGAACGCGTTCGACACGGGGCTGACCTGATCGGCGGGGTGACGCGTGACTTGAATTGGACCGTCCGCGCCGTGGTAAGCAGTCTCTCCGTCTTCGTGACTCTCGAGCTTCTTGTAGAACGGAAGAATGTCCTCGAAGCTCCAACCCTCACAACCGCTGGCTGCCCAACTGTTGTAGTTCTCCATGTTGCCTCGGACGTAGAGCATGCCGTTGACGGAGCTCGAGCCGCCCAGGACTTTGCCGCGCGTGTATGGGATGCGCCGGCCGTTCAGATGTGGCTGCGGCACCGTGGTGAAGCCCCAATCGAACCTTTGCTTCAATTGCTTGATCTGTTGCACCAGGCCGATCATCCCCGGTTTGCGGACGAATGTGGTTCGGTCGGTACCCCCCGCTTCGAGCAGCAAGACGGTGACGTCCGGATCTTCCGCCAGTCGGCTCGCCACGATGCCCCCCGCTGAACCAGCCCCGATCACGATGTAGTCGTACTCCGCCATCATCCTCTCCAAAGTGAAACATGTTCTACTTAGCTCAGTCTCGCGCTTTGTCGATCGCGTCGACGAGCCCGGAGTATCGTTGAGCCCGTCGTTCGAGGGCCGACGCGACCACATCTTTAGGGCCGACGATCCGGAGCCGTTTCCGGGCGCGGCTCACTGCAGTGTAGAGAAGCTCACGGGTCAACAGTGGCGCGTCTTCTCCCGGGAGAACGATCAGCACCTCGTCGAACTCGGCCCCCTGCGCTTTGTGAACACTCAACGCGAACGCATCGGAGAACCGCGGCAGCCTCGTCGCGGCGATCTTCCGCAAGCCATCTGTATCGCTCTGCACGGTGGCTGTGGGCGGTTCCCCGTCGACCAGCATGGCGAAGTCTCCGTTGTACACTCGAAGCTCGTGGCTGTTCTCCTCGATGATGATCGGCGTCACGCGCGGCTCGCTGCCTGCCAGGCTCAGCAATCGGGCCCGAATTGCCCCGCCCAACCGTCGAGTGCCCACCGGACCTCCCCGGAATGGGGTGAGCATCACGTAGCGGCTCCGCAGCTCGAAATGCGCGTCCGGATCTTGAGTGCTCAGGACCTGCGACCAATGGGTGGCTGCGCGATCGAGCTCGGCTTGCAGGCCGTTGGCCGACGTCCAGACGACATCGTCTGCATCTTCACGATCGAGCAAGGCCTCGACCGCGGGACCATTGCCGTCGCGGATCGCGGCAACGAGCTGGCCGAGAGGCTGTTCTTCGTCGTATCGATAGGTTTTGGTCAGGTAGGTGACACGGCCGCGCCACCAAGTTCGTTCGCTGGCGGTGACCAGGTCGCGAAGAACCGAGCCGGCTTCGACCGAGGTGAGCTGATCGGGATCGCCGACAATCAACAGCGTGGCCTCGCGCGGTGTTGCATCGAGCAGCTGCCTCATCAAGCCAAGGTCGATCATCGAGGCCTCGTCCACGACGATGACGTCGGCTTCGAGCGGGCGGTTGGCATTCCTGCGAAAGTGCGTCCCCGCCCGTTGCATCCCGAGCGCGCGGTGCACGGTGGTTGCCTGCTCCGGGATCTCTTCGAGGATCTCGGCAGAGGCCCGAATCCGAGCCTTTGCCTGGCGTACCGCCTCTCCCAATCGAGCCGCGGACTTCCCGGTTGGGGCCAGGAGCATCACCCTCGGTGCGGATCTCGTCTCACGCAGCCGTCCTTCGATGATGAGCGCCACGATCGCCGCCACGGTCGTCGTCTTGCCGGTGCCCGGCCCACCGCAAAGAAGGGAGACATGATGCCGAAGCGCATTCTGGGCAGCCCGGCGTTGCCGCGAGTCTGGCGCCCCAGGAAACAACCTATCGAGAGAGGCATGGAGCCATGGCGAGTCGTTGGCGATGATCGGAGGTGCGGCGGCTCGCACCGCCAGCTCTCGGCCGACGTCCTGTTCGAGCTGCCAGTAGCGGCGAAGGTAGAGACGGCCCGTCTCGTCCAGGACGATCGGCCCTCCGTGGGTGAGCCGGCTCTTTCCGAGCGCATCTTTCCACTCCTCCGCACGGGGCAGAGTGTCAGGCGGTGCGGTGTCGCCCGGCCAGATGTCCGCCGCGGCAATCCCAACGGGGAAGCAGGTGTGACCCCGGCGGACGTTGCGACTGGTAAGCGCGATCGCCAGCTCGACTTCCGGGCTCGACGCGATGGTCATGCGGCCTAAGGCACGCGCGAGCTCCACGTCGAGCAGGTGGAGCAGGCCGCGGGATTGCAGCTCACCGAGATCCATCGCCGCCTCCCAACCAGTCGTCCACCGCCCTCACGAGCTCAGCAGGCTGACGATCAAAGAAGATGCTCGAACCTGCGCCTTCCGGGCCTCGCATCCCGCGAAGAAACAAGAACAGCGCACCGCCCCAATGGGTTTCCGGTTCATAGCCAGGAACTCGTTGTTTGAGGTAGCGGTGCGCGGCGGCGGCGTAGAGCTGCCCTTGGAGCACGTAGTGGTTCCGCTGGACTGCTTCGTTGACGGCCTTCGGCTCGTACGCGGGTAGTGTGTTCGACTTGTAGTCCGCGACGTACCACCGGCCTTGCCATTCGAACATCAGGTCGATGTAGCCCCGAAGGAAGCGTTGCAGCGTCGGGGAACCGACTTCAGCTAGGCGCTCGTAATACCGAGGTACGGCGGCTGGTGCTCCATGCTCCTTCAGCAAGTCGACGAGGCCTTCGAGCTTGGGCCTACCCGCGGAGAGTGTGAATTCGAGCTCTCGAAGCTGCCGGTCCTCGCGCAGCGCGATCAGGCATGGCGCATCCGTCTCGTTCGTGAACCGGGTTGATCCCACCGTATGCAGGTCTTGCTGGACGTTCGCCGCCAACGAAGCGCCCATTCCGAAGCCGCGGAGCTCCTGCTCGATCAAAACGCGGGTCGCCTCTGCGTCGAGCGCTTGGAAGTTGGCATTCTCCAGGATCGAGTGGAGCAACAGGCCAGTTCGGATGCCGCCAGGCAGGCCCGAAAAGAGCGCAGATGTCGACTCGGCCACCGCCGGTCCACCCCGGGGTCCTGGCGTCTTGTCATCGTGCCCGGTGATGCTGGTGAAGCTCGCGATGCGCGGCGCGTGGCTGAACGACCGCGATGGCTCACGCGCGCAAAGGTTCCTGCTCGGTGTGGCGTCCGCGAGCGGCTCCGCTTGCTCGGTGTCGCCGGAACGACAACGAATCACACCCTCGGATTCGGCCGCCAACGACTCGACGTCTCTCCGCATCGCATCTTCGTTGAGCGTGGTGATTTCGAGACCGTGGAACAAGTGGCCGAGCGCCGACTTCGCCCAGCCCCGTCCCCGGCCCCAGAAGAGGGTGCAGCGATACTTCGCACGTGTCACCGCCACGTAGAGCAGTCGCAAGGCCTCCGAGAATGCTTCTTCCTCACTGATTTCGATGTGAGCGGCACGATCGGTCGACCCCAGGTCGATCTTGATGTTCCGGTGCTCGTCGTGAAACTTCACCGCGACCTTTTCGAACGACCACAGTCCCGCGTCGCCCCATGTGAAGGGGCAATACACGATCCCGTACTCGAGCCCCTTGCTCTTGTGGATCGTGGAGACCCGCACCGCACCCGATTCCGCGTCCGGTCGTTGTTGCAGGTCTTCGTATGCGATGGCCCCTGCGTCCGGACCGTCGTTGCTCAGGCGCCGGAACCATTGAATCAGCGCGATCGGATCACGCTGCCGTTCGCGCTCACCGCGCAGGAGCAACTCCTCTACGTGCATGAGGTCGGTCAGGTCTCGGCGCGCCGAAGGACGGCAGGCGAGGGTCGTCTCCGCCCCGGTGCTTTGCAGCATGTCCTCGAGGAAGCGCACGACCCCCTGGCTATGCCACGTGTCGTGCCAATCCCGGAACTGAGATACCCACTGCGACCACAAATCGTCCGTCATGGTGGCGAGCTCGTAGGGGGATACGCCGAGAGGGGATGTGAGAAGCGCGCGGCGCACTGCCCGCGAGTCGCCCGGCGACAGCGCCGCTTCGAGAATGGCGCGAAGGTCCGTCGCGATCTCCGTGCTCAGCACGCTCGAACCGCCATCGAGCGATACGGGAACGTTCAGCTCTCTGAGCGCGGCGGTCATAGCCAGCGCTTGCTGGTTGCTTCGGCACAACACCGCAACGTCGCCCGGTTCGACGTTTCGACCCTCGATCTGCGCATCGGAGTGGAGCAGGAGAGCGATCTCGTTCGCTGCGATCGGGGCAACCACAGTGGCGAGCGGACCGTTGAGCTGCTCCTTGTCCAAGAAGATCACCTCCATGGACGCATCGAATGTCGTCCGGCTCTGTTGGTGGTGTGGGATCACCGGCACCATGTCGATGCCCTCGATGATGAACGGCGGCTTCCGACGCGAGAACAGCATGTTGACGGCTTGAACGACTCCGGGGTCGGACCGCCGATTCTCGGCCAAGGTGTACTTACGGTCTTCGACGTCCTGTACCGCCTCCAAGTACGAAAAAATATCAGCGCCACGAAACGCGTAGATAGCTTGCTTGGGATCGCCAACGTACACTACCGAGCCCTCACCATAGAGGGCGCGGAAGATCCCGTACTGCACCGAATCGGTATCTTGAAACTCGTCGACGAGCGCCAATGGGTACGCCGTTGCGATCTCTTTCTTGATTTGTTCGCAATCGAAGGACTCGTCTTGGGCGCGCGATGGGTCGAACGGCGCGTACACGCTCGTGAGCAAGTCGTCGAATGTGAGAACGGCCGTATCTTCTTGCCGCTTGCGCACGTGCAACCGCGCGTACTCGATGAAACGCTGGCGAAACGCGAACACCGCGTAGTCGAACGCAGGTGTCAGGGTCTCTTGCGCCTCCCACAATCCGGCGCAGGCCTCGAAGAACGGATGCTCGGGCTCGTCGCACCCCTTCTTCATCGTCATGTGACCCTGGGCGAGCTTCTCGAGGAAGTCCGGCGGATAGTCAAAGCCGGTCTTGACGAAAAAGTCGTCGAGCGCGGGCAGCCATTTGTCGCGGACGGTGTCTTTCCTGTATCGGCCGCGATGGAAATCCTCGTTCTCGAGCAGGATGTCGGCCACGTCTCGTCTCCCCGAACGCCAAAGCTCAGCCGCCTCTCTTCTCGATTCCGACCACTGCGCCAATGTTTGCTCGTCGACCTTGCTGGGCGCGGGCCCGAGGATCTCGATGCCTGGCATCATCGCGACGTTCGCGAGCTTGGTGAGGTGCTCGATGTTGATGCCGTGATGCCCTAGTGCCCGGAGTAGCCAGTCCGGCTCGTCGTAGAGGTCTGTCGCCCAGAAATCTACCGCCAGGTCGGCGTACATCGAGGCTACGTCCTCCGCGACCTCGAAGTCGAAGTCGATGCCGAACGAGAGCGGGTAGTCTTGAAGCAAGCGCTGGCAAAAGCCGTGGATCGTCAGGATCGACGCCTGATCCATCTGCCCCAGTGCCTCACGGAGCTTGATTTCGGTCTTGCGTCGCCCCATTCGCCCGACCGCCGCGGCTACGACGCCGTGTAGAACGTCCCCATCTGCCGACGTTCGGTCGAGGAGACCGATCGCTGTTACCAATCTTTCGCGCGCGCGCACACGAAGCTCTGCTGTCGCGGCTTTGGTGTACGTGACGACCAGTATCTTTTCAGGCGTAAGGTCGCGCTCGAGAATCGCGCGCACGAAGTACGTCGTGATCGCGTATGTCTTCCCAGTCCCTGCGCTCGCTTGTACCAGAGCAGGAGTGTCTAGCGAGATGAGCTGAGGAGCAGGTCCGCTCATGCTTCGCTCCGGTGTTGGAACAGAGGCCCGTACACCTGCCTAGCGACTTCTTGGAACGCCGCGCTCCAAGTCGCGTCGAGGAACGGATCGGCCGCACCCAAGACGTAGTCCAGGCGCGGGTCCCATAGCCGTTGCGCCTTCAGCGCGCCTCGCGCAGCCGAGACCGCTCGTTCCACGTTGCCGTCCTCGAGCTTCTCGGTGAATGCCCAAGACGACCGTTCGAGCAAAGGAAGCGGGGTCGTGCGCGAGGCGCGATAGAGCTCGATCAAGTCCTCGAGGGCTCCGCGAGGGTCGGCGACGGCGGCCAGGGACACCACCTTGGCGCGGGTGTCGCTCCCGCGAAGCACCAGGTGCGTGACGCTAGCGAGCCCCGCGGACTGCATGAGAAGATGCTCGATCCACACCGCCAGCTCCGCCCTGCGCCCGACCTTGGTGAAGCGCTTCAACACGCGTTGGTCGGCGCATAACCCATCGAGGCGCTCCTCGAGGACCATGCCGTCGAGGTTCACCGAAGCAAGCTCCGAGCGACCCTCGTTCCCGTCTTCGAGCGCGTTCTTTCGCGCGTTGATCGCCTGAAGCCCGAGCGCGATCCGTTGCCTTTCCAGTGCGCCCCACCTCCCGTCAGGGAACTCCGGCGCAGCGGCCAAGTACGTCTCGAGGTCACTCCCGCGAAGACCCGCCCGCAGGGCATCATTGCCGACCTTGGACGCTTCCAAGGGACCGAGATCAGTTAAGGCCCTCGTCGGTTCGTACAGCGCAGACGTTTCGAAACCAGCGCGCAAAACCCTGTCGATGAAGGCAGCCATCGGGTTCCATAGCCAGTTTGTGAGCTCACTGACCGACAGCGCTTCCTCTTCGGGTTCGGGCTCCGCGCGCAGTTCGACGCCTCCGGGCTGCACGGAGGGTTTGGCCAGGGCGCCCGCGATCTCGAGGTGCCGCTGCGAGGCGCTCCGGGGCAGGCCGCTGCCGTCGAAGTACCTGGAATCGAAAGCGTGCAGAGGATGCACAATCGATTCGAGAACCTGCCCCTCGTTGGGAAGGGTATAGTAGCGTCGCACGGTTTCGCAGAGCTCCCAGACGACCGGCGACGGGTTCGCGCCGCCTCGCACGCTGCTCGTCGGTGCGCTGTAGGTGATGATCAACCGGGAGCGCGCGCACAGGATGGCCTGCAGGAACGAGTGACGGTCCTCATCTCTCTTGTTCCGGTCTCCCTTTTGGTGTTCCGGCCTGGTGAGATCGAAGCTGGGCCGCTTGTCCGGCCGAGGAAACGCCTCCTCGCTCATCCCGACGAGGCACACGACGCGAAACGGAACCGAGCGCAACGGAACGAGCTCGGTGAGCGTGACTCCGCGCCGTAGGAAGCCCACCGCCGGAGTCTGCCCGACGAGTAGCGTGCCGATCTCTCTTCTCAACGCCTTGAGCGTGATTGCGCCCGCGTAGCCACTGTGGCTCGCGAGGGTTCGCAGCGCTTCGAACGCCGACCGAAGCGTTCGCACCTCGGGGCTACTTTCGTCATCTTCTGCGAAGAGAGACGCGGCGAGTTGTTCCAGGTGACTAACCCAGGCGTCGATTGGTAGCGCGCTCCGGGTGCGATCATGGAAGTCGAACAGGATTTCGCAGAGCCGCGCGAGTCGAGCCACCAACTCCGCATCGGCGAGGCTCGGTGCGCCGCGCGGCAACAAGTGGTCGAATGCCTCCGTGGTGTTCGGCGGCGACGCAAAGCCCAGGAACAGGCGCCCCAGACCCGCACGCCATGTGTGGATCGCCTCGGCGGGAAATTCGAGCTGCTCGCGATGCTCCGCGTCGATACCCCATCGAACCCCGGCTTCCGACAACAACTCCGCGATCCGTGCGCGCTCCTCTGGGCTGAAGCGGAGCTCTTCACGCAGCGAGTTGGTATCCATGAGCCGTACCACGTCGAGCACCGAGAAGCGGGAATCGAGCACGTCGAGGGCTGCGAGGAAGTCGTCGTAGAATGCTGCGTCATCGCGGGTCCTGCGGTCATGGACTTCGTGCGGAATACGGTGGCGGTCGTCCTGACCAAACACAGCACGAAAGGCGGGCGCGTAGATGTCGAGCTCGGATGTCATCACGACGATGTCCTCCGGGCGCAGTAACGGGTCGTCTTCGAGCGCAGACCGCACCAGGTCGTGGAGAACCTGCACCTCACGCATGGGTCCGGTGCACGCGTGGATCGAGATCGATTGATCGTCGGGCTCGATCGTTTCGCGCGCGCCTCGTGCGGGCGAGCCACGGAACTCGAGGATGTCGCCCTGAAGTGACCCAAGCAAATTCTGTCGAGGCGGCGATTCGTACAGGTCGACCGTGCGTTCAACCGCGCCATCTACCGTCAACAATAGCTGCTGAAAGTCGCGTGAAAGGCGACCGAGCGTCGAGAGCAACGGGTGTCCGTCCGTCGGGGTGTCCGTCGGCGTCGCGTGACCCGGCGTGAGATCGACATCCGACACGTACTCGGAAGAGGGTTCGAGCACGTACAGCACCGTGGGCACCGTTCTCGACAGCACCTCGAAGAACTCTAGAAACAACGGCGGCAAGGTTTCGAGCGAGAACAAGTGCAATCGCTTGAAGAGAACGCCTGCGGCGGCCGGGTCGGCGTGCAGCGTAGAGAAGGCGCGCTCGATGCGTGACGCGAGATCGTGCGGACCCAGCCGCTCCACGATGCGCCGCCAGAGGTCGGCCTGCCAGTGCGAAGCGCTCCCGCTAGCCCACTTCTCGAGCCATTGGGATCGGTACACGACGTATCCATCGAACACGGAAGCGACGCTCGTCGCAAGCCTCAGTGCGCGGTCCGCATGGGAAGGTCCACGCAGGTAGGCCTGAAGACCCGCCGGCGCCGATTCCCGCAACAGCTCGGCGATGGTCCACTTCAAACGATCGGGGTCATACGCCTTGGCTTTCTCCGAGCCTTGCGAAAGCTGCTCGAGCACCTGCTCGATCACCGTGCGTGGATAGGGAAAAGATGGATTGCCCCAAATGCCGAGTCGCTCGGCCAACGCGAGCGTGAGCCAGCGCTCCATACCGCGGCTTTGGACGACGATCGCTTCCCGATCGAACGGCCCGAGGGGGTCGTCGCGGACCAACTCAGCGAGGGCACCCGCTAGGTTCTCGGTTCGGTTGCTGCGGATGAGCTCCATGCGCTCAACGAGGCGGAAACTTTCGCTCCAGGTTCTTCATACCCCTGCCGAGGGCGACTTGGAACAGCTTTTTCCCCGTCCAGGCTTTGGCCGGGTGGTTGGCGAGGCGCCCGTACGCGAGCCAACAGACCACCGTTCCGCCGTCGGGATGCGCCTCGCACGTCATCACTCCGAGATGGTCGGTGCAAAGTCCCAAAAAAGCCGCGTCGCCAGCGGAGTAGGCAAGCATACGCGGCGCGTCATGAGCCTTTACCACCTCTCGTATCGGTTCGCCCGCTACGCTTTGGATCACCCGCACCGAGCCTACTTCGCCAGGAACCTCGGCGTTGCTGTTGTCCGTCCAGCTCTTCATGGCGCCGGCGATCCATTCGCTCGATCGGTTGAAGTCGGTGACATAGTTGAACAGCTCTTGCTGCGTGGCGCCCAGCCGTCGCGTTGTCTCGAAGAGCAGCGGCTGGGCGCTCAGGCGCAAACCTGTTTCCTTGGCGTACGCAGTGAAATCCGAGAAGGCGCCCATTCTCCCGAGTCTTACCGCTTTACGTCGAAGTTCAAGCCTCAAGAGAGGCGGTTGCGGTAGTCTTCGTAGTCGAAGTGCCGTTGCACGCGGTAGGAGTCGTTGCGCGGGTCATACAGCGCGATCGACGGCAGCCGGACGCCGTTGAACGTCGTGGTCTTGACCATCGTATAGTGGGCCATGTCTTCGAAGACCAAGCGATCACCGACCTTCAAGGGCTCGGCGAAGGAATCCTCCCCGATCATGTCGCCCGCGAGACAGCTCAGGCCGCCTAGTTGGTAGCTGTGGGCAAGCTGCTTGGGCTCCGCCGCGTTCCGAATCTCCGGGCGATACGGCATCTCGAGGACATCGGGCATGTGGGCCGTCGCGGACGTATCGAGGATCGCGATCGGCCCGTCGTTTTCAACGATGTCGAGCACCGACGCGACGAGCACGCCCGTGTTCAGACCGATCGCCTCCCCGGGTTCGAGGAAAACTTCGACCTGGTGCCGCAGCTTGAGCCCACGGACCAAGTCGATCAACAGACCGACGTCGTAGTTGGGCGTTGTGATGTGGTGGCCCCCACCCAAATTGACCCACTTGGCGTCGTCCAGCCAGGGCCCGAATCGGTCCTCGACGACCGAAAGGGTTCGCTGAAGCGCGTCGGCACCGAGCTCGCACAAGGTATGAAAGTGCAGACCCTCGATTCCCCGGAGGTTGGCCTCGACGAGCACACTCTTGGTCGTGCCTAGCCGCGACCCCGCCGCGCAGGGGTCGTAGAGCGCGACGTCGACCTCCGAGTGCTCTGGGTTGATGCGCAGGCCGAAGCTCGTGTCGGACGCATGTTCATCGATGATTACCCGGAAGCGGTCGAGTTGCGACGGTGAATTGAAGATGACGTGATCCGAGTAGCGAATCGTCTCGCGCAGCGCCGCTTCGTCGAACGCGGGGCAATACGTGTGAACTTGCTTCCCCAACTCCTCTGCGCCGAGCCTTGCTTCGTCGGGGCCGCTTGCAGCCGCACCATCCAGGTATTTCCCTACGAGCGGGAATGTCGACCAAAGTGCAAAGCCCTTGAGTGCAAGCAGAATCCCGCAACCGGCCGCGCGTCGTACGTGCTCCAACAGCTCCAAGTTGCGTTCCAACGCGGCGACGTCGATCACGTAGGCCGGCGAATCGACTCGGCTTGGATCGAGGTGGTCGCAGGGCAGCACTACGCTTCCTTCACGTGCCAAGGCAGCCCGCGCACGGTCAGCTCTTCCAGGAACGGCTGGGGATCGAGTTGCTCGACGTTGAAGACGCCGCTGCCGCGCCACTGCTTGGTAAGCATCATCTTGGCGCCGACCATCGTCGGAACGCCAGTCGTGTAGGAAACGGCCTGGGCGCGCACTTCATTCCAAGACTTTTCGTGGTCGCAGACGTTGTAGATGAATACCTTTCGGGGCTCTCCGTTCTTGCGACCCTCGATCAGACAGCCGATGCTGGTCTTGCCCGTGTAGTTCTCGCCGAGCGTCGATGGGTCGGGGAGCAACTCCTTCAAGAACTGAATCGGCACGATCTCCCGGCCTTCGTATTCGACTGGATCGATCCTGGTCATCCCGACGTTTTGAAGCACGCGAAGATGCGTTAGGTACTCGTCCCCGAACGTCATCCAAAAGCGAATGCGTTTGAGGCCATCGATGTGCTTGACCAACGACTCGAGCTCCTCGTGGTAGAGCAGGTACGCTTTGCGCTCACCGACTTCAGGGAAATCGAACATGCGTGTCTGCGACATTGGGTCGATCTCCACCCACTCGCCGCTCTCCCAGTAGCGGCCGCGCTGGGTGATCTCACGGATGTTGATCTCGGGGTTGAAGTTGGTGGCAAACGGGTGGCCATGATCGCCGCCGTTGCAGTCGAGAATGTCGATGTAGTCGATCTCGTCGAACAGGTTCCGCTGGGCGTACGCGCAGAAAATGTTGGTCACCCCTGGGTCGAAACCGGAGCCCAATAGGGCCATGATTCCTGCAGATTCGAAACGCTCCTGGTAGGCCCACTGCCATCGGTATTCGAACTTTGCCTCGTCCGGCGGTTCGTAGTTGGCGGTGTCGAGGTAGTCGACGCCAGTCTCGAGGCAGGCATCCATCAGGGGCAGGTCTTGATAGGGGAGAGCGACGTTGACCAGGAGGGCCGGTCGCACGCGTTTGATCAAGGCCACCGTTTGTGCGACGTCGTCCGCGTCCACTTGGGCGATTTCTATCTCACGGCCGCGAAGCTCGCGCACTTGTCCCTGGATTTTCTCGCAACGCGACAGCGTTCGGCTGGCGAGTACGATCTTGGAAAACGTGGCTTTATCGTCCGCGCATTTGTGGGTAACGACGCCGCCCACGCCTCCCGCACCAATGATCAACACCGTGCTCATCGACTCCTCCGCGGCGGGCTATACGACCTAGCTGCCCCTGGCGCGAGGTGTGACGTCGACGTCCGCGATTTGCAAGCCAAGTCGCGTGACTTTCGCCGAAGCTTATGCTTACCTCGCTTACTTCGCGAGGGAAGGGTACAAGCGTTCCGATGCACAGAGCGATAGTAGGGTTGGACGTGGGGTCCACCACCGTGAAAGCGGTGGTCGTCGACCCCGAGACCAAGGACATCGTCTGGAGTGACTACCAGCGCCACCATACCAAGCAGGCCGAGTGCGTCTTAGATTTCATGGTGCGTGTTGGGCAGCTTCTGGCTGAGCTCGATTGCGAAGACGTTCGACTGTTCGTCACTGGTTCGGGCGCAAAGCCCCTCGAGAGCCCCCTTGGTGCGAAGTTCGTTCAAGAGGTGAACTCGGTCACGTTGGCGGTCGAGACGCTGCATCCGGATGCGGGGTCTGTCGTCGAGCTCGGCGGCCAGGACGCGAAGATCATCGTCTTCAAAGAGAACAAGGAGACAGGCGATAAGTCGGCCATCGCGTCGATGAACGACAGGTGCGCGTCGGGCACCGGCGCGACCATCGACAAGTGCATGATCAAGGTCGGCATGCCGGTCGAGGAGACGCTGAATCTCCACTTCGACGACACGCACCTTCATCACGTGGCGGCCAAGTGTGGCGTCTTCGCCGAAACCGACATCGTCAATCTCGTGAAGACCGGCATCCCGGCCAACGAGATCATGTGCTCGCTAGCCGACGCCATCGTGATGCAAAACCTCTCGGTTCTCACCCGCGGCAATACGCTCCGGCACAAGGTCTTGCTGCTAGGCGGTCCGAACACGTTCCTGCCGTTCCTTCAAGAATGCTGGCGCAAGCGTATCCCAGAGACTTGGGACGAGCGCGGCTACGATTACCCAAGAGACGTGCCAATTGAGGAGCTCATTACGGTCCCCGACAACGCTGCTCTCTACGCGGCGTATGGGGCCGTCATGTACGGCATGCACGAGCCGGCCGGCGTCGGCGTGTACACGGGCCTCGATGGCCTGCGCCGCTACATCACCGACGGACGCAAGGAGCGCCTCGGAGAGGCCGCCGGTCCGCCCCTGGCGCGCGACGAGGCGGAGCTCGAGCAGTTCCTCGACGCGTATCAAATTCCGAAATTCGCCGAGCCGGAGCTCCCCGAGGGCAAAGTCCGCGCGGTCATTGGCCTCGATGGAGGCAGCACGTCGTCAAAAGCGGTTCTTCTAGGGGAAGATGGCGCCGTCCTGATGAAAGTGTACGCCCTTTCGAAGGGCAACCCCATTCAAGACACCAAAGAGCTACTCGCCGAGCTCCGGTCGCGCATGGCTGACAAAGGCGTCGAGATCGACGTGCTCGGATTCGGAGCAACCGGCTATGCGGCCGACGTGCTCGAAGAATGCGTTTGCGCCGACGTGAACATCGTCGAAACCGTGGCGCACATGATGAGCGCCACGCACTACTTCGGCGACGTCGATGTGATCTGCGACATCGGCGGACAGGACATCAAAGTCCTGTTCATGGAAAACGGCGACATCAAGACCTTCAAGTTGTCGAACCAATGCTCTGCGGGCAACGGCATGTTGCTTCAGGCGATGGCCGATCAGTTCGGCCTGCCCGTTACCGAGTACGCGGACAATGCATTCAAAGCTGATTTGGCGCCCAAGTTCAGTTATGGCTGCGCCGTCTTCCTAGATACTGACCGCGTGAACTTCCAAAAGGAAGGTTTCGCCAAGGAAGAGCTGCTGGCGGGACTTGCGCAGGTGCTTCCAAAGAACGTCTGGCAATACGTCGTCGGCGTTCCGCGTATGGCAGCGCTTGGGCGTAAATTCGTGCTTCAAGGTGGGACTCAATACAACATGGCGGCCGTCAAAGCTCAGGTCGACTACATCAACGAGCGCGTGCCGAACGCCGAGGTGTATGTCCATCCGCATAGCGGCGAGGCCGGCGCGATTGGTGCCGCGATGGAAACACTGCGCGTCGTCACTCGCCGCGGCAGCTCCACGTTCATCGGCTTGGATGCGGCGATCGACCTCGAGTACGAGACGAAGAACGACGACACGACCACCTGCCACTTCTGTGCGAACAACTGCTCGCGGACCTTCATCGATGCGTTCCGGCCGGACGGGTCGACCAGCCGCTACATAAGCGGATTCTCTTGCGAAAAGGGCATGGTCGAATCGAAAGGCGCCATGGAGGACATCGTCAAAGAGCGTCGCAAGATGATGAAGGAGTTCCCGAACCTCGTGACTTATGAGGGTCTCAAGGCGTTCAAGCGCGTCGCCGGGGTTCAGTCCATGCCCGAGGCGGGGACGCCGATCGACGACGTGAAGGTCGAGCGCAAGTTCTTCGGTTCGATCGAGCGCACCAGGTACACGCGCGGGTTCCAGCGTTCATCCGAGCAAGCAGCAAAGAAGCGAGCGGCGTGGCGCGTCGGCATTCCTCGCGTCCTCAACATGTATTCGACGGCCCCGTTCTTCCGCACCTTTTTCGAGGTGGTCGGCGTGCGGCCGAAGAATATCGTCTTCAGCGATCCGAGCTCTGAGGAGATGTTCGCCGAGGGCGGCAAATACGGGTCTGTCGATCCCTGTTATCCGTCAAAGGTTGCGCAGGCGCACTTCCATCAGCTCTTTTTCCACAAGCACGAAAAATCGCCTCTCGACGCGATCTTCTTCCCGATTCTCACGCACGTGCCGTCGTTCGTGACCGGCGCCGTCGACTATGCCAGCTGCCCGATAGTCGCGGGCACGCCGGACGTCATGAAAGCCGCGTTCACCAAGGAGCAGGACTATTTTGGGAACCGTGGCATCGAGTACCTCGCGCCCGCGTTCAGCTTCGCAGAGCCCACGCTCCTCAAGCGCGACATGTTCGAGGCATTCGCAGAAGTGTTGGGCATCACGGAAGACGAAAGTGATTTCGCCGTCGAGCAGGCTCTGGGAGCTCTCGACCGTTTCGATCAAGACGTGCAAGACAAGGGCAGGGCCATCCTCGACCAGGTCGAGTACGACAACAAGGTCGCCATCCTCGTGCTCGGTCGCCCATACCACCTCGATCCGGGTCTTCACCACAGTATTCCCGACGAGTTCCAGATTCTTGGCTACCCGATTCTGAGCATTCGATCGATTCCCAAGGACCGCGAGTGGCTCCAGCGTTTCTATGACGAGGACGAAGACGTGTTGAGCGTCAATGACGTCTGGCCAGAGAACTACTCAGCCAATTCGGCACAGAAAGTATGGGCGGCGAAGTTTGCATCGCGCCATCCCAACGTTGCCATCCTGGACCTGAGCAGCTTCAAGTGCGGCCACGACGCACCGACCTACGGCATCATCGATAGCATCGTAGCCAAGAGCGGCGTCCCTGCATCCTCGTTGCACGACATCGACGCCAACAAGCCGGGCGGGTCGATCAAGATTCGAGTCAAGACGTACGCTCATTCGCTGAGGCTTCGCGAGGAGCATCTGCAAGACGTCGCCTCGCGGAAGGGCGAGCTGCAGCGCCGCATCGACGAGAAGCGTCTCGAGCTGTTGCGCATGAAGCAAGAGCAGCTCGCTGCGCATCGGCGGGCCGACCTCGCGCTCGAGCGCCAGATTCACGAGCTCACAGACAAAGTAAAACAATACCGCCTCGACGCGGCGAAGTCCGAGGAGGACGCGAAGCTCACCGGTGCGGCGTCCGAAACGTTGGTTCGTCTCGGAAGAAAGACCAAGGACGGTAGCGTCGTCCGTGTGTGAAGGGGCTAGACATGGCTGATGGCTTTGAAATCGACATCGACAAAGAGCTCGCTGCATTCGAGGCGAAAGAACGCGCTCGACTTGGGCTCGACGGCGACAGGGAGCAATGGACCGACTCCATGGTCAATGCATTCTTCTCGGCGAAAGAGCGTGCGACCACGACCATTCTCAATGGTGGCCTCACGATGGCTCACGACGAGTTCGTTGCCTCCGCCCTGAGGGGCATCGGCTACAACACGCGCTCCATGGAATGTGCTGACGTCGATTCGCTCCGCCACGGAAAAGAGTTCGGCAACAAGGCGCAATGCAATCCAACCTATTTTACCGTTGGGAATCTCATCAAAGAGCTTTGCCGGCTCCGCGATGATGAGGGGTTGTCGTCACAACAGATCATCGATCAGTACATCTTTCTCACCGCGGGCGCCTGCGGGCCTTGCCGGTTCGGCATGTACGTGACCGAGTACCGCAAAGCGCTGCGCGACGCTGGCTTCGACGGCTTCCGCGTCGTGCTCTTTCAACAGCAGTCCGGCTTCAAGCAGGCTACCGGCGAAGAGGTGGGGCTCGTGCTGAACCCGCAGTTCTTCATGGCCCTCGCACGCGGGCTGTTCGCTGGCGACGTGCTCAACGTGCTCAGTTATCGCATCCGTCCCTATGAAGTGAAAGAGGGTGCCGCCGATCGGGCGATCGCCGAGGTGAAGCGCGAAGTGCGGGAAGCGCTGGAGGCGAATCGTAGCGTCCTGCGCGCACTGTGGCGCGGCAGGAAGCACCTCGAAGCGGTCGAGGTCGACCGGCTCATCCCGAAGCCCAAGGTCGCCATCATCGGCGAGTTCTGGGCGATGACCACCGAGGGCGATGGCAACTACCATCTTCAGCGGTTCGTCGAATCGGAAGGTGGCGAAAACGACATCCAGACTCTAGTCAACTGGCTTCTCTACACGCTCTGGGAGATGCGGCACGACACCGAGCGGCGAATGACGCTCCGTGGTGTAGACGAGTCCTACTACGGGCTCGAAGGCTCCGACGTGGGCTACAAAATGGCGGGCGTCTGGCTCGGTGAGCTCGCTCTACGCGCCACGTTTGCCACGTTCAGCGCGGTCGCCGGGCTCAAGGGGAATAGGCTCCCCGACATGGATGAGATCGCCAAGGTCGGTCACAGCTTCTACAACAACGAGCTTCGGGGAGGCGAAGGGCATATGGAGGTCGCCAAGCTCGTCCTCAACGTGGCTAAGCAGAAGGCGAACATGACGTTGAGCGTGAAGCCGTTTGGCTGCATGCCGAGCTCGGGTGTTTCCGATGGCATTCAAACCGTCATCACCGAAATGCATCCGGATGCGATCTACTGCGCGGTGGAAACGAGCGGTGACGGCGCGGTGAATTTCCACTCTCGCGTGCAGATGTACATGTTCAAGGCCCGAGAGCGTGCTCGCCAAGAGCACCAAGCGGCGCTCGACCAGTATGGCATCACCGACGAGCAGGCTCGCGAGTTCTTGAAGGACTCTCGCTATTCGAGGACGTTCTACAAAGCGCCGCACGTCGTTGCGGGTACGAGCGCCGACATCATCCACGAGATCGGTCCGCTCATCGGAAAGGGCAAGCTCGGGCGCGCGAGGGTACATGCCACACGCGCCGTGACGCGTGCTAAGCGCTTCGTCACCGAGGATCTCCCGCATGCGAAGCAAACCTTCGGCAAGATGGCGCCGTACTTGCCATCGCTAGGGCGCCTCCTCTACGTCGAGCTCAAAGAGAAGCTCCCGGCACCGAAGGAGGCGTGGAAGGCGCTCATGCAGCGTGCCGTGCCCAAGTCGGAGGAAAGCGCCGAAGCGCGAATCCCCACCAGTCACGAGTACATCCCGGCGCCAACCCCCCGTGCCGAACCCAGCCCAGACACCGTCCGCCTTCAAGTCGTCAGCTGATCTCTACTCGCATTCGTGGGCGCCGAAGTTGAGTCGCAGGATAGCCCGGAAGCGTTCTGCGGAAACGAGTGGTCCTTCGGCCACGAGCTTGACGTCCTCGTACAGGCCGTGAATACACGGGTCCACGATGGCATTGACTCCGGTTTTCTTGGTTTGCAGATACCCTGCCGGAAGTGGGCGCAGAAAGTGTCCGATCCGCCAGCTGCGGGCGGGTAAGAAAGGAAGCTTCGCGAGGAGCGGGTCGGTTAGAGCGTAAGGATCGAGGATGGTCACGTGCGGGCCTGCCGCGTATCCGGCAAGCCCGACGAGGCTGCTGAGCACCACTTCACCGGGCATGTCGCTTTTCCACTTGATGCCCTTCTGGTAGTAGGGATGCGTCTTGTACTTCAGGACGCGGACATTCTGTGTCAACGCGGTGTGCTCATAGTAGCATTTGCGTTCGTCCACAATTCCCGACTTTGGCACCTTACACTCGGTGCGAGGGTCTGGTGCCACGGCAGACCAAAGAACGTTGTTGGCAGCGAGAACGAAGCTCACGAGCAGGAGTACGACAGCCGGCGTACGGAGCGAGGTCTTCTCCAGGGCCCCTTGCTCACAAGTCAAACACGCCAAACCGATCGCCGATAGCGTAGCCGGACCTGTAAGCAACCGACCGGCCATGAAGTCTCCGCCGATCCAGATCGCGTAGCCTAGATAGAGCAGGCTTCCGACAGCCAGACTCCGTCCGCGAGCGCCTAGGTAGAACAGGGCTGGGATACCCACGCACAGCAGCAGCACGAGCAAGGGATCGAGAGTTGCGCTCGTGACCAAATAGGAGATTCCTTGCGCCAAGAGCTCTGGCCGAGCGATTTCTAGATTCAGCTTCGCATACGCCGTGTTTGGGAACGGGGATCCATAGTAGATGAGGGAGAACCCGAGCCACAGCGCCAAAGGCGATAGGCAAAGGAGCAAACGAGGAAGCCGCTTGATGCCGATCTGTCGAAGCGATGTGACCAACGCAGGACCCACCAACAAGACCAGGTCGAATCGATTGAGCACGACCAGCCCGGCAGTGATCCAAAGAGCCGCAGGACTTCCCCGCCGAAGTCTCTGCACTGCAAACAGAGCTAACAGGAGATACGTGAGTGGGTTCTCCAGACCCGAAGTGGAAAAACTGAGGTAGGAGTACGAAGCTGCAAGCAACAGAAGCGCTGAGGATGCCGCGAGAGGCTTCATACCCCAGCGAAGCACCAAGACGAGTCCTACGGCGCAGATTAGACTTGCAACTAGAAGAGTCGTGTATCCGTCTCGTGCGACGAGATGGATTGGGATCAACAGCAAGAACCACAGTGGGTGCGTGAAGGGCTGTACGCGAGACCCTTCGTTGAACACCCCGCCAAACCCATGCGTCACGTTGTCGACGACACGCAACGTGATGAATGCATCATCGCACAGCCACGCGAAACGTAAGACACCCAAGAGATAGAGCGCAACGGCCACTCCCAAGGCGATGGGAAACTCGCTCCTTCCGGGGTAATGCTCTGCCTCGGCCACCGAGCTCTTGGTCTATGGTTTCGCGTGCGCTGGAAGCTCGCCCGTCAGGCTCTTTAGGAAGGTGACGATGCTGTTGACCTGCGCGCCGCTCAGGTCTCGACCGAGTTGGTATGTGCCCATGACCCGGACGGTCTCCTCGAGCGTCGCGCGTGAGCCGTCGTGCAGATACGGCGAAGTGAGCTCGACGTTGCGTAGCGTCGGGACCTTGAAGAAATGCTTGTCGGCGGCTTT
Source organism: uncultured Sandaracinaceae bacterium (assembly GCA_964534585.1). Taxonomy (GTDB): domain Bacteria; phylum Myxococcota_A; class Polyangia; order Polyangiales; family Houyiibacteriaceae; genus SG8-38. Next base: position 21,019 of record CAZHPJ010000004.1, read on the forward strand.
CTTGGTGACGTTGAAGCGTCCGAGGTCCGCCTTGGTGACCGGCGTGCCCCGGTCGGCGAAGTAGTCCTTCACCAGGCCCATCTTTTGGAACATCGCGCCACCGGCGATGATCCCATTGTGACACGCCGTGCAGCCGACCTCTTTGAACGTTGCGTAACCCTTCTTCTCCGCGTCGGTGATCGCAGTGTCGTCACCGAGAAGGAACTTGTCGAAGCGAGATGGAGTGATCAACGACTTCTCGTATTCAGCGATGGCGTCTGTCGCGTTGTCCTTCGTCACGCCGTCTTCGTAGAGCTTCCGAAATGTCGCTGCGTACTGTTCATTCTTCTCGAGGCGCTTGACCACGTTGCCCCACTTGGCGCCCATCTCGATCGGGTTTTCGACCGGACCGGCCGCTTGGTCTTGCAAGTCCTTCGCGCGCCCATCCCAGAACTGAACGAAATTGTATCCGGAGTTCAACACCGTCGGCGAGTTGATCGGGCCGACTTGGCCGCGAATTCCGATCGACGTCTTACGCGGCTCTGCACCGCCGTGCTCCAACGAATGGCATGTGACGCATGCGACGGTCCCGTCCCCCGAAAGAAGCGTGTCGTGGAAGAGACTTCTTCCGAGCAACACTTTTTCCATGTTGACGCTGACGGAGTTGGGCAGTGGCTTGAGCGGTTCGACGGGCGCAACATCCGGTTTGGCCGCCGCGATGTCGACCGCTTTCTCAGCCGCCGGAGCAGGTGCTTCTTTCTTGGTGCAACCCGTGACCGCGAAAGTGACGAGGATGATGAAAGCCCACTTCATCTGAGACATGGTGCGCACGCTAGCAGCTCGAGCGTGTCTGAGCATCCGCTGCTACACTGCGCGACCGTGAAAGACCGGCGAAGGGTGTACTTGGCGAGGCACGGGGAGGTGTCCTATTTCGAGCCGGGGCAGGAGCCTGGTGACCACGATCCCGCTCTCAATGCGACCGGGATCGCCCAAGCCGAAGCGTTGGGGCAGCTTCTGGCCGAAGCCCCCATCGACTTGGCCCTCAGCACGGGGCTTCGGCGAACCCTCCAAACCGCCCGCCTCGCGATGGCCCCGAGGGACCTCGAGATCGGCGTCGTAGAGGGCCTGAGCGAAGCAAAGACAGGCAGTTTCGAGGATCTGGAGAGCGTCGAAGAGATGGAGGCCCTCTTCGTTGGAGCCTTCGATGGCGCCGGGCAGTCTGGCGCGCGCTTCCTCGCCGGCGAGTCCTACGAAGCGCTTTGGGACCGGGTCGCCGCTGCATGGCAAGAGCTCTTGGCCCGCGACGACTGGAAGGAGCTGTTCGTCGCCTGTCACGGGGTCGTGAATCGAACGATCCTCGCGCATGCCCTTGGTACGGGCCCGGAGATCTATCGACGGATCGAGCAAGATCCTGGCTGCCTCAACGTCCTCGACGTCGACGGTGAAGGACAGGACGCCCGCGTCGCGTACGTCCGTCTGATGAACTTCACCCCGTACAATGCGACCAAGGCCGGCATGCTCGAGACGTCGCTGGAAACGCTTTGGCGGCAGTTCGTCGAGGGCTAGTCGTCGCAGTGCAACGCTCGGTAGCCGCCCTTGTAATAGATCAGGGGCTCCGCGTCGTTCGTATGAACCGCCTCGACTCGACCGACGTAGA
>CAZHPJ010000005.1:0-21601 GCA_964534585.1 uncultured Sandaracinaceae bacterium
CGAGCCACCCTGGGAAAGGGCGCGTGGGCTACGTGGGCAACCCAATGCCGGGAGTCGACGTGAAGATCAGCGACGAAGGCGAAATCCTCATCAAGTCGCCCGGCAACATGATGTGTTACTACAAGCAACCCGAGCTGACAGCCGAATGCTACACTGAAGACGGCTACTTCCGCACGGGCGACCGCGGCGAGCGCGACGAAGAGGGCCGACTCAAGATCACCGGGCGCGTGAAAGAGCTCTTCAAGACCAGCAAGGGCAAGTACGTCGCCCCGGTACCCATCGAGAATCTCCTCAACAACAACTCCCGTGTCGAGATGTGCTGCGTCACCGGCTCAGGGCAACCCAAGCCATTTGCCTTGGTCCTCCTCGCCGAAGAGCTCCGCCCGAAGGTGAGCGACAGCAAGGTGCGCGCTGAGGTCGAGGCTGAGTTGGAGGCCCTGCTGAAAGAGGTCAACCAAGCGGTCGAGGAGTTCGAACGCCTTCAGTTCTTGGCGGTGGTCAAAGACCCATGGCTGATCGAAAACGGGTTCCTCACGCCGACCATGAAGATGAAGCGGAGTAAGCTCGAAGACACCTACGGCCCCAAGACCGAAGAATGGTACGCCGCCGGCCAACGGATCGTCTGGGAGAGCTAAAAGGAAACCTTTTCGCTGCTCAGGTGTAGAGACCGTATGCGAGGTCTCTTTCTGACTTGGGTGGCTGTGCTTCTATGTTCCGGGTGCGTCAGGGTCGCGCCCTACGAGCGAGGGTATTTGAGCGACGCGACGATGCAGCCCGTCGTCGATCCTCTCGAAGCGCGCGCGTCATCACAGGTGCATCGAGCTCGAGAAGCCACGAGCGGTGGTATCTGGTCGCCCGCAGGGGGCGGCTGTGGCTGCACCAACTGAGCCGACGGACCGGCGGCTCAGAATCTGGAGTCTGGTGCCATTGTGCCTGGCCTTGTTCTGCGGCAATGCCCGCAGCGACGCCGACGACTCGCCGAAGGACGGGGTGAGGATCGAGGAAGCGCGTGTTCGCTTCAACTATGTAGACCAGAAGGGGTTCGGGTATCAGTCACAGGCCGGCCCAGGGCCCGCAGGGTCTGAACGACTGCGAGTCTATCAGCCGATGTTCTACGTGCGATTTCGGCAAAACCCCAAGGTCGAGCACACCATCACCGTTCCGATCGATGTCATTACATCGGCATCCACCGACTCGATCGACGCGATCAGCTCCGCTTCGCGCAACAATGAGGCGGCTTCGCTTAACGTGAACACGCGCGTGAAAATTACGGACGACGACACGCTGAAGTTCACGTACGGCGGCCATGGCGAAGAGTGGTACGCTTCGGTCTTTGGTGGCTTCGGGTACACGCGTGACCTTGCCCAGGACAACGCCACGATCAGCGCTAGAATCGATGGTTCCTTCGATTGGTTCACGCCCTATGGGCCGTGGCCACGTACTCTCGTTCCAACCAGCAGCAAGTTCGACTTACGCGGATCACTGAGCGGAAGCGTCGAAGTCTCGCAGATCTTGGGCCCGACCACTTTGGTCAAAGCAGGCTACGGAATCACATGGCAGAAGGGAGCGCTGCTCACGCCATGGAACTCGGTGCCGTTTTTGTGCAACCCAGGTGTCACCGAGTGTTTGGCACGCTTGCAAGAGAAATTTCCGGGGACGCGCCTGAGGCAATCGGTTTCAGGTCTGATCGCGCAGCACATTCCGAAGACGAGCACCACGGTGCGCCTGAGCTATCGGTTCTACGCAGACGACTACGATGTTCGAGCCCATACGCTGCTAGGAGAGATCTATCAGTATGTCACGGAGCGCGCGTACATCAGCGCCCACTATCGAGCGCACCGCCAGACCGCTGTGTATTTCTGGACGACGAATCTTGGCCTAGCGGATTTCGATCTCGGCGCTCCGCGTACCTCCGATTCGGACTTGGCGCAGTTCTGGGCTCACGAGTGGGGCGCCAAGGTCTTGTTTCACCTCACGCCACCCGGCCGGCCTCGCCAGCACACCATGGACGTCTACTTCAACCGATACACTCGTACGAACAACCTGAGTGTGAACGTCTCGAGCATCGGCTACGGCTACAGCTTCTGATTCATGCCGCCGCGCTCGAAGCGCTGCTCGTATCGACCACGACGTGATAGCCTCGCACAGCTCATGATCCGTTTCTTCGTCCGCCTACTGATCGGGCTCCTGATTGTCGTCGCTATCGTGGCGATAGTGCTCCACCTTCGCTACGGAGGCGGTGAGCCGTACGCCGACCTCAGCGGCACGCCGATGTTCGACGAGAGCATGCTCGAGGTCGTGGTGACGAGTCCTGAGCCGATCGGCAATCTTGCGGTGTCGTCCAATGGACGCGTGTTCTACACGATTCACCCGGAGAGCCGGCCAAGCGGCGCCAAGCTACTCGAGTGGGTCGACGGCGCGCAAAAGGCGTTTCCGAGCAAAGAGGCGCAGACGCTCTTCGAAACGCCGCTCGGAATCGTCGTCGACCGGCAGAACCGCCTGTGGACGATCGATCACGGCAATCACGGAACCGGGCAGGCCCGGCTCTTGGCGTTCGATCTGGACACAGGCGCCATCGTGCACGACCACGTGTTCGATTCGTCGGTCGCACAGCTGGGGTCGTTTCTGCAAGACTTGCAGGTGGATTCGACGGGGAAGCAGGTCTTCATCGCCGATGTGAGCTTCTGGCGAAAGAACCCTGCCCTCATCGTGTACGACGTCGAGCTCGGAAAGGCTCGCCGAGTCTTGAATAGTGATCCGTCGGTATCTGCCCAGAGCTGGCTGATTCGCAATCCCACCAAAGACATGAAATTTTTCGGAGGGATCGTAGTGCTCAAGCCCGGCGTCGACGGAATTGCCATCGATCGCAACGACGAGTGGGTCTACTACGGAGCGATGGCTCACGACACCATGTATCGCGTCAAGGTCGCGGACCTTCTCGACGATGCGCTGAGCGCTGGCGCACTTGCTGCGCGGGTTCAAGCGCTGGGTCCCAAACCACTCAACGACGGGCTCAGCACGGACAACGATGGGAATCTCTTGATCACGGACGTCGAGCACAACGCGGTCATTCGCATGACCCCTGACGGGGAGCTGACGACGCTGATCCGAAGCGACAGGATTCGTTGGGCCGACGCGTTGAGCTACGGACCCGAAGGCTGGCTCTACGTCGCCGATAGCGCGCTTCCCGACCAGATGCTGCGATCGAAGGCTCACATCGCAGCCAACGCGCCGTACCACATCTTCCGGTTCAAGCCGGACATCGACGGCGTCCCGGGACAATAGCTACCCCGTGCGTCACGACCCGTTCTTCTTGCCTTTGAAGCTCACAAAGAAGTTGACCGAGAGAATGTGCACGAGCAGGTTGGGTTGGCGAGCCAGATAGTCGTTCAAGTAGCCTATCTCAGCGCGAAACCGCTTCTCGGACGTATAGATGGCCAGTCCCAAGAAGGCTCGATTCTGGTCGAACCCTTGCTTGGCCCAGCTTGCGCCCTGAATGCCCACGAATAACTCGTCCCAGAATGCGATGCCTACCGGGACCGACTTCTTCGGTCGATAGTTGAGCCTCACTAGCTGCCGAAATCGATGCGCCGTTCCGTTCCCATCCTTCGAGAAGCGCTGTTCGAAGCGGCTACGGGATTGGAACCACAGGCCGTGATCGCTCCGGTGGTTGAAAATCAACTGCTCCCATACGCGCTGCTCGTCGGCCCGTTGTCCCGTCGCGTCGAACCACTCCGGCACCCACGCGTAGCCCGCCCAAAGAGAAACCCACGGAGCGAACGCGTATCCGACGCCAGGACGAAGGATGTGAACCGTGCCGCTATCGCCGCGGCGCGCGTGCACGTCGAGCCAAAACACGGGGCTCGGCTTGTCTGCACGAACCTGCGCGGTGGCGAACAACGCCGCCCATATCCCGAAGTCCTTGTCGGTCTGCGCTTCAGCATCACGAGCCGACGCGGCCGCGACGGCTACAACACAGAGAAACACTAAAAGCCGACGAGCCAAGAGAACACGCATCGTACTACAGGGATACGCAGGGTCTCAAAAAAAGCATCGCAGCGCGCTCGCGCATCAAGCGCCTACGTCTAGCGATGCCCTCCCATGCCAAGGTCACCTGGGACACTTCGTCAGGTACACTAGGACGTGCTACGAGCATCCGTGATGATCCACATTCAGCGTCTAAGTTTGGTTCTGTTCGTTCTTCTACTATCCGTAGGCAGCGCCTCTGCTCGGAAAGAGCATGACGAGCTTCACCAGCAGGTCCAGGAGATCAAGAAGACTTGGCAGGCCAAGGACAGCACGTTCAACACCACCCTCAAGAAGGCTTACGCGTACGCGATCTTCCCAAAAGTCGGTAAGGGCGGATTCGTCGTCGGTGCCTCTCGCGGAGAGGGTGAAGTCTACCAAAAAGGAAAGTTGATCGGTCGGTCGGCGATGACGCAGACCACCATCGGAGCTCAGGTCGGCGGACAGACATACGCCGAAGTGATTCTCTTCAAAAACAAGAAAGCGCTCGATCGGTTCAAGGCGAGCCGCTTCGAAGGCACCGTCGCCGCGACTGCGATCGGCGGCAAGAAGGGCGCCGCGGCGGCCGCGAAATACAAAGACGGCGTGGCGATCATGGTCTTGCCTATCAAGGGAGCGATGGCCGAAGCAGCGGGCGGCGGCCAGAAGTTCAAGTTCGAGCCGATTGCAAAGTAGCTCCGCTCGCGCTGCAAGAACCCGAACAACCCACCTAGCCGACCATGCGCTCTAAACGCATCGACGAGCCGCGCGCCTTCTCGCTGAATATCCCGAGAAGGTAGACCCGGATCAGGAACCACCAGAAACTCTGCTCGTTGAGCCGCGGGTCGATCTTGTCGGCGAGCTTCGCATGTGCCTCCGGTGCCTTACTCCAATGTAACCCCGGACTCTCGTGATGCACCGTGTGCAGGCCATTGTTGAACAGCAACCAGTTCATCAGCGGGCCAACGATGTTACGGGAGTGATTGACGGGCGACTCCTCGTCAGCGTAGACGTGCTGCACGTAGTTGAATATCAGCACGACGAACAGAGCGACTTGCTGAGGGATGAAAACGTACAAAAGCGCCTTTTTCCAATCGATCACGAACGCCGCCACGAGGAATGCGACCAGCAACGCGTATTGCGAGATGCAGAACCAGAAGCGGCCTCGACTGACCCGATACTGCTTCTTGAGGTAGTCGCGAATCGGCTGCTGCTGATGAAACCCGCTCACGGTCGGATAGGTGAGGAGCGTGAGGAGATTGGTCTTCTCGGTGTAACGATAGGTGAGCGTGTAGTCGCCCTCACGATTGTTGAATTTGTGGTGATTTTGGTTGTGGGTCGGGATCCAAACGAACGCAGGGAACCCGTAGAACAACGTGATCCAATAGTCGGTGAGCGTGTTCAGCGCCTTCGACTTCCAGATCGTCACGTGATTGTGGTTGTGCGCGATCACCGAAACCGAGACAGCCATGAACAGGGAGGCGCTGAAGAGCACGGGACTGAACGTGTCCCGGCTCCATTGAACGACGAGTAGCGCCGTCGTGACGGCCATGTAGATCAGCGTACGGATGTCGGCGGCGTACCTAAGCATCGAGACTCCCGGGCGAGCCGGGGTGCAAGCGACGCGCGACCCTCTTTTGACTGGTTTTGGGGCACGACGCTAGCAGCACATCGTAGAGTCGGCCTCGCCGCGTGCCCAACGACTCCAGAATCGGCCCAAATGCTGCGTTTCTAGCCGAAGCCTCCGAGTACTAGCGCGCTGGCACGGCCCCAATCGCTGCAGTAGCCTCGCGACCAACGTCATGACGCGGCGCCGCACACGACCAGACACCTCGGGCAAACCCGGCTACATCACCCCCGAGGGATACCGCCGCTTCGAGGAAGAGGCGGATCGCCTGTGGAACGTCGATCGCCCGAAGATGGCAAAGGCGGTGCAAGTCGCGGCAGCCGAAGGTGACCGCTCGGAGAACGCGGAGTACCTGTACAGCAAGCAGCGTCTCGCTGCGATCGACCAACGACTTCGCTTCTTGGGGCAACGGCTGAGGGTTCTAACCATCGTGGACGAACGGCCACCCGACGACGGGCGTGTGTACTTCGGGAGCTGGGTGACGATCGAAGACGAGGACGGTGACACGCAAACTTACCGCGTCGTCGGCCCAGACGAGATCGACGCGGTGAAAAGGTGGATCAGCATGGACTCACCAGTCGGAAAGTCGCTCCTGTCCCGAGAGGTCGGCGACGAAATCACGGTCCGACGCCCAAAGGGCGAAGCCACAGCCGAGATCATCGAAGTGCGCAACACACCGCCTATCGAAAGCTAAATGTCGTAGCCGCGCTCCGTGTGCTGGGTCAGGTCGAGGCCTGTTTCCTCGTCATCCGCATGGACGCGGAGGCCAGCGATGCTCGCCACCTTGAGCGAGATGTAAGTGCCGGCCAACGTCCATAGGATCGTGATTGCCGCTGCGATGGATTGTGTCTTGAGCTGCGCACCGATGTCGAGCCCCTCTTGGTTGCCGCCCGCAGCCGTGGAGGCGAACACAGCGACGAGCAGCACGCCGATCAAGCCGCCGACTCCGTGCACTCCGAGCACGTCCAGCGCATCGTCATAGCCGAGCTTGATCTTGAGCTGGGTTGCCGCCCACCAGCATACGATTCCTGAGGTAAGTCCGATCACGACGGCGCCCTCGGGTCCAATGAACCCGGAAGCGGGGGTCACGGCCGCAAGACCTGCAATCGCGCCCGTCGCAAAACCAAGTGCGCTTGGCTTGCCGAGCTTGATCCACTCGATCGCGATCCATGTCAGCGCCGCCACCGACGCGGACGTCTGCGTAACTAGGATCGCCATTGCGGCGTCTCCGTTTGCCGCCAACGCGCTTCCGCCATTGAAACCAAACCAACCGACCCAAAGCATTCCGGTTCCGGTGAGGCACATCGTCATGTTGTGCGGGGGCATGGGGGTGTGCGGGTATCCCTTGCGCGCGCCGACCATCACCGCCGTGACCAGCGCCGCAGTGCCAGCCGTCAGGTGGACCACGATGCCTCCCGCGAAATCCAATACACCCATGTCGGCGAAGAAGCCGCCTTCGCCGCCCCAGGTCATGTGACAGATCGGGAGGTAGACCAGCACCAACCACGTCGCCGAGAACAGCATCATGGCGGAAAACTTCATTCGCTCGGCAAATGCGCCGACGATCAGGGCCGGGGTAATGATCGCGAAGGTGAGTTGAAACATGAAGAACAGCACCTCGGGGATCGACCCCCACAGGGCGTCAGGGGCCACGCCCTGAAGGAAGGCTTTGTTCAGGGTGCCGATGAAGGAGTGAACGTTGACCGTGCCGGCAATCATCCCACCCGTGTCGAAGGCAAGGCTGTAACCAGCGACGAGCCAAATCACGGTTACCAGCGCGGTCAGCACGAAACACTGCATCAGAACAGACAGCACGTTCTTCGTTCGGACGAGGCCGCCGTAGAAAAGAGCGAGCCCTGGGATTGTCATGAACAGAACCAGCCCCGTGGATATCAGGACCCACGCGGTGTCGCCTGTATCTAAGACGTCCTGCGCCCATGCCTTCGTTGGGAGCGTCAACACACTGACGCCCACTGCCATCCCCAGGCCCAAGAATCGTCGCCCTCTTTTCATCGCTCCTCCGAACATTCCGCGGGAGGGTAATGACTTAGGGCCCAAACGACAATAGTGCAGACGCCTAAGGTTCCGGAAAAACCCTACTAGCAACCGCTGGTCGAATCTTCCCTACTCACCGCAACACGTCCTCGGTCGGTTGAACGACCTGCTGCCATGTCGGTCGGTTCTGCCAATGGATGTTCGGAGGATCCGCCAGACCAAGTGCCGTGTGATCGATCGCGTCGTTTTCTTCGAGCGATGGATCCCACTGCGCCATGTCGTTGCCGAGGTCCGTGATCGTCTCCTGGAGGCTCGCAACGAGTGCTGCACGGCAGTCCGAGAGGTCTCCGGTCCCTGCACACGCGAGCCGTCGATACGGTGCCCCACTTTGCCCGAGGGCCATCTCGAGCACGCGCAGCACATAGCCGTAGTAGCCGCCCTGAAACGCAGAGCCGTTGGCTCCCGGCGCGTTGTGACGGCCGCCCAGCATGACCCCCGCATCCTCTATGTCCGTGATCTGTGGCAGCACCGCGTCGATCATGCGATTCCACCAAGCGTCCATGAACGCGACGGCCGCATGATCTTCGTACTCCAAACTGGCTACGTCGAGTCCAGGTCCGCTTCTGTCCCGCCGCATGGCCCCTAGGCCGTTTGGCCCGTTTGCGACCCAGTCCTTCATGAGCTGCACTACGTTCTGCTCGAAGCTGCTGAGGTCCCCAACGTCGCCGAGTACCTCGAACACGCGGGGCAGCACCTCCTGGCCCCGAAGGTCCGTCGTGCCCGCGTCGATCATGATTTGCACCATGCTCGCTCGCGTGTGGAGAACGCTTCCGCCCTGCGCTCGAAAGGCATCCAGTCGCCGGGACAAGAGCTCGGACCGGTATACTGGGCCGTAGCTGGTCTTGGTGTCGTGGGCGTAAAATCCAGGCGCCTGTGCGTTGTTCCAGTTCGCGAAGTAACCAGTGGGCGGATTCGCTTCGCGTGGGTGACTCTCTAGCGGCAGGAAGTTGCCAAAGCTGAACTCCGGGTTGATGCGTCCGGTGCCGGTCTGCTGCCAATCGAATTCGCCTGTCCCCCACTGTGGCAGGTCCGGATGGATGCCCTCCGCGCGAATCGGCAGAAGACCCGAATTGAAGTACGCGATGTTGTCCGCATCCACGTAGAACCAGTTGAACGTGCCCGTGAGACTATTGAAGACTTCGAAGAACGCATTTGGATCCGCCATGTCGTTGCGGGTGGCCGCAAGGAACGGTCGAACGGAATCCACTTCACCAAAGAACGTCGAGCGCTGCACGGCGAGCGCGACCGGTGCGCCCTGCACCGTGGCTGTGGCAAACACTGGGCCGTAGTCGGGGGCTCGAAGGATGTTGCGCGTAACGCGTTGGTTTGGCTGGCCGGCCGTCGTCAGATTGGTCTCGGCGGTCCACACGTCCGTCCGCTGAAGCATCGGCGTGCAGGTGCCGTTGTACAGGTAGCTCGTCGATGCGCGTGTGGGCTCACCCCCGCCGGATTCGCACAAGCGCAGCACGCGAATGTCGGTAATGTCGTCGCCTGAGGAGGTCGCGCTCCAGGCGTGATCGATCCCGCGCCCGATGATCACATAGGGAAGGCCGGCGAAAGCCATCCCCCGGCTGTGAATCCCGCCTCCCTGCTGCGAGAACTCGACGAGCATCTGTGGCGAGAAGTACCCCGTTTGCGGACCAAACACCGCTATCGGGTGGCTGTCCTCGGTCTGGTCCGCGTTGACCAGGATCGCGTTCGACATCGCGTCGGGAAAGCTGTGCTCGTTTAGCGCGAGCCGCACCCCCTCGAGCGTTGCCCTTGCGCGCACTCGGCCGCCCCGCAACGCATCGAAAGTGGGTTCTTCCACGCGATACGGGATGCCGCGCGCCAACCGAATGTCCTTCGTCGTGCCAGGCCTGAAGATCTTCATGCCGGCTGCCAAGGAGACGGAATCGTCGACGACGTCTTCTCCGAATTCCGGACACTCGACATCCTGCGGCGTAGCCATGTCCGGCGCCACGCAATCCTCGATCGTGAGCAGCTCCAACTCCTGCACACTGCCTTCGTCGAACAGCACGGCTCCCGGATACGCCGCGGCGAAGCTGTCATCGAGCGGGCACGCCGACTCGTCGATCGTGGGTGGCGACTGTGTCTCGAAGGTGAGCTGAGTCGTGTTGGGACGCTCCGGATCGTTAGCTTGCCGGATGTCGCGCCACATCTCGCACGCGGCCCGATTGTCCCCCGGGAACAGGCCGGCTAGGCCTTGCAGCAACTGCACTTGCCGATGCTCACCACCCCCACCAGTCGCGAAAGTGGACTGCACCAGGGCTGCTATGGCGAGAACATCCCGGGAGGTAAACGGGCGAAGCTCCAAGCCGAGCGCTACGTACTCGATGGGCACACTCTCGGCTCCGTCCACGCCACCCCGTACGTCGTCGATGTACTGATTGATTCCGCCTACGAAGTCCGCAACGTCTTGTTGTGCCTGGGACCCGTCCGCGCCGAAACGAGTCGCCAGTTGATCGATCTGGTCCTGCATCTCCTGCTCGTCGTACCCGCCGAACCTCGCGAGGCCCCGGTCGCTAGCGTAGTTTCCGCCAGCAGGACCGAGAAAATCGCTCATTCGTCCTCGACCCACGTGTCGAAGAACATCGATGGCGAACATGCGGTCGGTCGCTGTGGCGTACCCCGTGCCGAACAGCACGTCGCCTCTCGCGTCGCCGAAGATGTGCGGGACACCCATGTCATCCCGGCCGATGCGCGCGGTGCGCGTTCCGTTGCTCACCGCGAACACGGAGTCGAACGCCGCCTCATCGAGAAAGGGTCCATTCTTGAAGTAGCCGGGAACCAGATCGCCATCGCTCAGTTGCCCAGGCGTAGGGTACTCATCGCTGAACACGAGATTCTCGTACATCACGAGCTGGTTGGTGGAATTCGGGTCGGCGTCGATGTCACCGCCGTTCGCATCGGCCGACCCGGGCGGAAGCACGTTCAGGAACACACCGTTGTCCGCGAACGGATCGACGTCCGAGCTGCCCCCCGCTGAACAGCTAGCCAAGAACGGGGAAACGCCAAGAACGACAACTAGAAATCGAAGACGACATCGCATGGCGGCCATACTATCCTAAATCTCATCCGAACACCCTCGCGGAGTCATGCGGTCAGCAGGGAGGCAACCGCAGTGCCAACGCCGCCTATCGAGCGCCGAACGGGTCCGGGCGACGCACTCTCCACATGAGAAGCAGGGGGACGACCGTGTAGGGGACGTTGACGAGAAACACGGCGTGCAGGTTGGCTTCCGCACGGTTCGACTCATCGAGAAACTCGTAGCCAAAGTAGACGAGCGTCGAATAGACGATCGCGGACCCGTACAAAAGAGCGGGAACGCGAATCCAGTTTCGCGCACGCAGCAGCGCATAGATGAGCACCAAGTAGAACGGACCGAACACGTACGCGTCGATCGTACACATGATCCGTAGCCACAGCGGCGTATCCAAAAAGATCGGGTCGAACGAACGCGCGTACCAGTACCAGGAGCGACCGAAGATGTCGGTCGTCGTCGACAGATCGACGCCGAAAACGACGAACTGTTCGTAAACGAGGGATGAGACAGCAAACAAGCTGAACCAGAAGACCAAGAAGGCATCGAAGGGCCGGCGGCGGAGCGGCATGACGGTCGGGAGTGTTCACGGTTTCGCCATGGCTGTCACCACTGGGACGCTCGGCGGGCAAGGCTGAGCACGCCCTTTCCTAGCGCTCGATGGAGCCGCGGCAGCTGGTTGACAATTCTCGAATTTCGAATAAACAGTCAGTCCTGCTTGTTTATGGGAGGCCCTAACTCAGGCTGAGCCCGTTCGAGTATTTCCAACACGGCAACCACACAGGGCAAAGAAGATGAGCAAAGAATTGAGATTCGACGGGCGGGTCGCGATCGTCACTGGCGCAGGGCAAGGGCTCGGCCGTTCACATGCCCTTCTACTCGCATCGCGGGGCGCGAAAGTCGTCGTCAACGACCTTGGCGGTTCCACCTCGGGTGAGGGCAAGTCTTCGGAAACGGCTGACTTGGTCGTCGAGGAGATCAAGCAAGCCGGCGGTGAGGCCGTTGCGAACTACGACTCCGTCGAGGACGGCGACGCGATCGTTCAAACCGCCATCGACACCTGGGGCCGCGTCGACATCGTCATCAACAACGCCGGCATCCTGCGCGACAAGTCGTTCAAGAACATGACCGATGCGGATTGGGACATCATCTTCCGCGTGCACAACTACGGTGCGTACAAGGTGACCAAGGCTGCGTGGCCAATCATGACCGAACAGGGCTACGGACGCGTGTTGTTCACGACGTCATCGGCAGGCATCTACGGCAACTTCGGCCAGGCGAACTACGGGTCGGCCAAGCTCAGCCTCGTCGGGTTCGCGAACACGCTTGCGATCGAGGGGCAACGTAAGAACGTGCTCGTCAATACGATCGCGCCGTTTGCAGCATCGCGGCTGACGGAGGGGCTCCTTCCCCCGGCGGTGTTCGACTCCTTGAAGCCAGAGTACGTAAGCCCTCTGGTCGCGTATCTCTGCAGCGAAGCGAACGATACGACCGGCGGCGTGTTCGAGCTGGGGGGCGGCTTCTACTCGAGCCTCCGGTGGGAACGCACCAAGGGCAAAGTGTTCCGCCTCGGACGTGACATCTCGCCCGAGGCGCTCCAGTCGAGCTGGGCGCAGATCAACGACTTCACCGAAGCCGACCACCCCAGCAGTGTGATGGAGTCGCTCGGTCCCATCATTGAGAATGTCGACGCAGGCCCCAGCAAGGGCGGAAACGACTTCATCGATGTCGACGAAGCGCTTGGGGCTAAGTTCCCAGACCGCACGTCGAGCTACGACGAGCGAGACCTAGCCATCTACGCGCTCGGCGTCGGCGCGGCTACAGATCCCAACGACGATCAAGGGCTGCGACTGGTGTACGAAGGACATGGCAGCGGCATGAAAGCGTTGCCGACCTTTGCGGTCATACCTGGCACCAACGCGGTCCTCAGCTTCGCTAGGGAAGGAATCACGACGCCGGGCCTGAACTATGGTCTCGACCGGATCCTCCACGGCGAGCAGTACGTGGAGCTCGCGCGGCCGCTTCCCCTAAAGGCAACCCTGACCACCAAGGGCGTCATCAAAGACATCTGGGACAAGGGTAAGGGAGCCCTAGTCGTCACCTCATTGGACTCGTTCGACGAAGAAGGCGACCTGCTGATCAAGAGCGAGATGACCGCGTTCATTCGCGGCGCCGGCGGCTGGGGCGGCGAGCGCGGCCCGAGCGCGGACGTCAACACACCTCCCGATCGAGATCCCGATGTCGTGGTCGAGGACCGGATCCCGGAGAACCAAGCGTTGCTCTATCGATTGAGCGGCGACTGGAACCCGCTTCACGCGGACCCCGGCATGGCGAAAGCCTTTGGGTTCGAGCGGCCGATTCTGCATGGGCTCTGCACGTTTGGCTACGCCGGGCGTCGCGTTCTCGAGAGCTTTGCACCGGAAGGGAATCCGGATTTCTTCAAGAGCATCAAGGTGCGCTTCGCCGACAACGTCTTCCCCGGCGAGACACTGATCACCGAAATGTGGAAGGAGTCCGATCAGCGAATCGTGTTCCGGTGCAAGAGCAAGGAACGGGACTCGGTGGTGATTTCGAATGCCGCGATCGAGCTCTTCGAGGAGCTTCCGAAGCCGAAAGAAAAGAAGCCGGTGGAGGAAGCCTCCGCACCCGCTGCGGTTGAGGCGACTTCGGCCGACGTCATCGCAGCGATCGATCAGTACCTCCGCGAGAACCCGGGCATTGCCGAGAAGGCGCAGGTGGTATTTCAACTGAAGCTCAGTGATCCCGAGAGCCTCTGGACGATCGACCTCAAGACTGGAAACGCGGGTCCGGGTGAGACAGCCAAGCCCGACGCGACGCTTCAACTGTCGGAGGCCAACTACCTGGCGCTTCAAAAAGGAGAGGCGGATCCGCTCAAGCTATTCTCGGGTGGCAAGCTCAAGGTCAGTGGCGACATGATGAGCGTCAATAAGCTCGAAGCGCTTGGCGCGATGCCGTTCGATCTCATCCTCGAGAAGGCCAATGCGCGTATCGCCGGAGGCGGAGATGCGCCGGCAGCCGCACCGGCAGCGGCGCCCCAGGCGCGTGAGCCCGTCGCGCCGAAGCTCTTCGAGGCCCTCGGCAAGCGCCTCGAAGAGCAACCGAGCCTCGCCAATGAAGTCGATGCGGTTCTTCAGTTCTACGTGCGGGATCCCGATTCCAAATGGGTCGTGGATCTCAAGAACCAGC
This sequence comes from uncultured Sandaracinaceae bacterium, assembly GCA_964534585.1. Classification (GTDB taxonomy): domain Bacteria; phylum Myxococcota_A; class Polyangia; order Polyangiales; family Houyiibacteriaceae; genus SG8-38. The sequence continues at coordinate 13,938 of CAZHPJ010000005.1, forward strand.
CGCCTGCACTCAAGGCCGGGGAAACCGACGGTGCCACGACGATCCTCACGATCGCGGACGCAGATCTCGCAGAGCTCAGCAGCGGTGAGACCGCTCCGCAGTCGCTCCACCAACAGGGCAAGCTTCGTGTGGACGGTGACGTGCAGCCCGCGCACCGCCTCAACTTTCTCAAGGGCCTGATCTAAACTCGCGAGTAGGAACGCTAAGGAGCAACGATGGGACGCAAGGTAAACGTAATCGGTGTGGGCATGGTGAAGTTCGCCAAGCCCGGTCAGAGCGAGGACTACAACGTGATGGCCGCCAAGGCGATCAAAGCTGCGCTGGCGGACGGAGGCGTCGAATACGCCGAGGTCGAGCAGGCCGTTGCGGGTTACGTCTTTGGCGACAGCACCTGCGGGCAGCGCGCCGTGTACGATGTCGGGCTGACCGGCATCCCGGTGTACAACGTGAACAACAACTGCTCGACCGGCTCGAGCGCCTTGATGTTGGCCAAGCAGTTGGTCGAGGGCGGCATCGTCGAGTGCGCGCTTGCCGTAGGCTTCGAGCAAATGAAAAAGGGCGCTCTTGCTTCTGCGTGGAACGACCGGCCCAACCCGCTTGGCCTCCACGTCAACGTCATGAACGACGTGCAGGGCTTCACTGCCGCGCCACCAGCGGCGCAGATGTTCGGTGGGGCCGGACGTGAATACCGCTGGAAGTACGGCGCCAAGCGCGAGACCTTTGCCAAGGTCAACGCGAAGGCCCGTCAGCACGCCGCGAAGAACCCCTACGCGCTTTTCCGCGACCTACTCACGGTCGAAGAGATCCTCGCTTCCCCAGAAGTATGCGATCCACTCACCAGGTATCAGTGCTGTCCTCCCACCTGCGGCGCGGCCGCGGCCATCGTCTGTTCGGATGACTTCGCCAAAAAGAAGGGGATCAGCAATCCCGTCTACATCGCCGGCCAAACGATGCGCACCGACTACGAGTCGAGCTTCGGCGATTCGATGATCAAGATGGTCGGCGTCGACATGGCGAAGAACGCGGCGCAGGCGGTGTACGAGGAATCCGGCATCGGCCCCGAGGATGTCGATGTCGTCGAGCTCCACGACTGCTTCACCACGAACGAGGTGCTCACCTATGAGGCGCTAGGACTTTGCGGCGAAGGCGAAGCCGAGAAGTTCATCGAAGAGGGAGACAACACCTACGGCGGGAAGTTCGTCACCAATCCGAGTGGCGGTCTTCTTTCGAAGGGGCATCCCCTCGGTGCCACGGGGCTCGCGCAGTGCACCGAGCTCGTCTGGCACTTGCGAGGCCAGGCCGAGGACCGTCAGGTCGAGGGTGCCCGAATCGCGCTCCAACACAACCTCGGTCTCGGCGGTGCCGCGGTCGTGACCATGTATCGTCGCGACTGACGCGCAGCACGAAGCTGAAAACGAGTCTTTCCCGTGTGAAGAAGAACGAAACCAACGACGCGCCGAAACCGGAGCGCGTTCCGCAAGCGGAGCGCCGTCGGGTCACGCGCACCAAGCTTCTCGATTCGACGATCGAGAGCCTCATCGAGGTCGGCTATCAGCGTACGACCACGATCGAGGTGAGCGAACGCTCGGGCCTTTCCCGCGGGGCTCAGCTTCATCACTTTCCGAGCAAGGCAGACCTGCTAGTCGCAGCCATCGAGCATCTGGCGGATGAGCGCCTGAAAGAGGTTGAGCTCGAGCTCGCCGCGCGCGTCGAGCAAGGTGACGCCCCCGGAGATGTCATGGTGGATCTCTTGTGGTCGATGTTTTCTGGTCCGCTCTATTGGGCGACCATCGAGCTCATGGTGGCCGCGCGCACGGACCCGGAGCTGCTCCAGAAGTTCGAGATCTTCGAACGCAGCATTGGCCGCCGGATCAATCGAGCCTACGAAGAGCTGACCGGGCGGGGCGATCGCGACGCAAAGATCGCGGTCGAAATGACCGTCTATTTCATGCGGGGACTCGCAATGGAGCGCATCTTTCGCCAGAACGATGCGCACTATGACGAGCTGGTCGACCGTTGGAAAAAGTGCCTAGGCGAGCTCGTTTGACGCCAAGGCACGTTGCGAATGTGCAAGGGCGACAGCAACAGAGAGTATGACGACGGCGCAGGCTTGATGCACGATCGCTGCACCTAGCGGAACCGACCAGATCACGACCCATGCGCCCAAGGCGAACTGCAGCAGGGTCAAACCCGCAAGCAGCCATGCCAACGATCGCTCCGATCGCGTCCCAGTGCGGCGATGCACCCAATACGCCAACGCCACTGCGCTCACCGAGGTGATGGCGCCGAAGACACGATGCAGGAAATGAATGCTCATCGGGTTTTCCAGCAGGTCACGCCACCACGGCTCGATGCTGAAGAGCGTCGATGGAATCCACTCCCCGTTCATGTCGGGAAACGTCACCGCCACGAGTCCCGCACGCTTACCCGCCATAAACGCACCAAAGGTGATCTGAAGCGCGAGCAAGGCGATGAAGGACCACGTGGGCGCGCTCGACATGCCTCGTCGACTAGGTGAACGCCTCGTCGATGGTCTTCGTGCGTCGAGAAACAGCCAAAGAAGATACTGCCCCACCGCTAGAGCCAGGATGAGATGGGCCGCCAAGCGATAGTGACTGACCTCGGGATTGTCCACGAGGCCGCTCTTCACCATGAACCAGCCGAGCAGCCCCTGAGCGCCACCCAAGAGAAAGGCAACGAACGTTTTCCAAAGCAAGGGTCGGTCGAGACTGCGCCGAATCAAGAAAAACAACCACGGAACCAAGAAAACGACGCCTATCAGACGGCCGAGAAGCCGGTGCGCATACTCCCAGAGGAAAATGCGTTCGAAATCGGATAACGACATCCAATGGTTGACGAGCTTGTACTGGGGCGACGCCTGATATTTCTGAAAGGTCTCTATCCAGTCGGACTCGCTCAACGGCGGCAGAGCGCCCATCAGGGGATGCCATTGGACCATGGACAGACCCGAGCCGGTGAGCCGCGTAGCGCCACCGACGATCACCATCGCGAACACCATCAGGTAGAGTAACAAGAGCCACGCCGCGACCGCGCGTGACGTTTGCGTCGCAGAAACCGTTCGAACCACTGTTGCCGTGCTCCCCGAGCGTCTTTACGCGGGGCGCGTCCCCGGGGCAAAGGCCCCTGTCTGGAGGCACTGCGCACGAATGCCCGGCTGTTTCCCATAGTTCGTCGGCCTGGTAGAATCACCCCCACGTGATGCCGGTCATCGTCTGGGAATATTTCACTGCGAAACATCTCCGCGATGCGGGGGGTTGGGAGGCTCCAATGCGTTGGTTGTTAGGTCTCTTCGTCATACTAACCGCGGCGCCCGCTCTCGCTTTCGAGGGTGAGGTCGACGCGAAGTCGATTGGAAACGCGGAGGCTGGGGCCGTGGAATTTCGAATCTATGTTTCCAAGCACGGCGACGTGCGGGTGGACACCTCGGCCAAGGATCCCGACGGGAAGACGCATCACGGGTCGTACATCAAGCCCGCCAAGGGCAAGTACGACTACGCGCTCGACCACGCTGGGAAGCAGGCCACCAAGATCCCAAAGGACACGCTCACGAAGATGACAAAGGGCGAACCAGGACAGAAGAAGGGCAAGAAAGCCAACGTGGAGGTCAAGAAGCTCGGGACGGAGAGGATTGCCGGACAGACCACCCGCCATGTGCGCATCATCGACAAGGACAACGCAAGCACCGCTGACCTGTGGCTGAGCGACCGCTACTCGGCAAAGCTTTGGCAAACCGTTTTCTCGTTCGGAGGCGACAAAGGCGAGAACCCGACGAGTGGGTGGACGCGAATCGTCGAGCGAGGGGACGGGGTCAAGCCGGGTTTCATCATGAAGATGGTGTCCAAGGAAAAAGACGGACCACAAGAAGGCCTCGAAGTCACCCGGATGCAAGAAAAGAAGGTCGCGGCGAACAAGTTCGCGCCTCCACCGGGCTACGAAGTGGTCGCAATGCCTGATATGCCAGGCGGGTCTCCCAACATGCAGATGCCGATGACCAAGGAAGAAGCCGAGAAAATGCGAGACGAGTGGATGAAGAAGATGCAGGAGCAGGAGCGCTAACTAGATGCTCGTACCTTTCGTGTAGTGTGTCGGCCTGTTAGGCTCCCGCTCTCATGACGGTGATCATCACAGCACTAATCGTCTTCGTCATCATTTTCCACGTCTGGGCGATGATCCTCGAGATGTTCTTCTGGACGAAGCCCCTGGGCCGAAAGACCTTCGGCCTCTCGAAAGAAGATGCCGAGGTGTCGAAAACGCTTGCCGCCAATCAAGGCCTCTACAACGGATTCCTCGTCGCCGGGCTCGTGCTGAGCTTCTTCGTTCCGAACCCGGATACCGCGTTCACGTTGCAGGTGTTCTTCCTCGCATGCGTGTCACTGGCAGGGCTCTACGGAGGGATCACGGCCAAGATGTCGATCCTGTTCATGCAGGGTCTCCCCGCGATGATCGCCCTCGCGCTGCTGCTGCTCGCCTGAGACTGACGCCGACCCCCGCGCCCGCTCAGCGAGCTTTCCGATGTGCGTGGAGCCCGGAAAGCTTCGCCGCGAGCTGCTTCCTCGCCCAGCGCTCGCCTTCTTCGGCACCCGAGAAGAGCTTGTTGGGAAACTTCGGCGGCGAGATCCAAAACACCGCGGTCACGAGGCCGCGCAGCCATGCGTTCGGTACGATCAACGCCGAGCCCGTGTTCCAGCGCACGTTGTAGTCTTCGAAACGTTTGAGATGCTCTCCGAACGCCTTGCGCTGCGTCGCGGTCGCCTTGCGGATGTTCGAGAGGTCGATGACCCAGGCAACCGGGTACTCGGCGCGGGCCCCCCATTCTTCACGCGCCCGAAAGCACGCGTCGAGCTCCGCGTCGGTGGCTTCCTTTGGAAAGGTCCATCGATAGATGGGCATGATATCGTGCGAGATCCACGGATGGTCGATCTCGAGGTACCTCGTCTCAGGTTTTCCGGCCGTCTCTTGCATTCGCGTCGTATAGTAACATCGAGAATCCTCCACGTTCGAATTGGCGCTATAGACCCCTCAGGCTCTCGGTTAATGGGAACATCGAAGTCATCTATACCCCCGGTCGTATCGGTGGTCGCGCGATCCAATACGGGGAAGACGACCCTTCTCGAAGGCTTGCTTCCGGCCCTAAAGGGGGCGGGCTTGCGAGTCGCCGTGCTGAAGCACCATCATCACACCAGCTCCTTCGACACGCCTGGAAAGGACACTTTCCGGTTGGCTGAAGCCGGAGCCGATCTCGTCGTAGGCGTGAGCCCGGTCCAGGTGGCAACGTTCAGCAGGGAAACCGGGTCGAATGACCTCGACTCGGTGATCGCCCAGCACTGTGCTGGCTATGACCTGGTGCTCACCGAGGGTTACAAGCGCGGCGACTACCCCAAGATCGAGGTGCATAGGGCGGAACGAAGCACCGAGCTCTTGTGCGACGTCGGCGAAATGCTAGCGCTCGTCACGGATACCGCCTGGGACATGGATGTCCCACAGTTCTCACTCGACGACACGGTCGGCCTTGCCACGTTCCTCGCGGCGTGGTTGGAGGATCATGAAGCATCTCAGTGACAAGGGATCGGTTGCTATGCTCGCCACCGCGATGTTGGTCACGTCATGCGGGGGCGACAGCGTCGGGCCCGTCGACGCACCGGACGCGCTCGGCTCCTATGCCGTGGGGCATACCATGTTCACGGCGGTGGACGCGGCACGCAACGATCGCAAGCTCGTGGTCAACGTATGGTATCCCGTCGACGAGGCCGATGCAGCAACCGAGCCCCTGAGCGAGTATCCGTTGCAAGGTGGCTTCACGCTCCCCTCGGAGGTAGCCGTCGACGATCTACGGGTATCGTCCGACGGAGCACGGGTTTTCTTGGTCTTTTCCCACGGCTTTGGTGGCATCAACACGCAGTCCACCAAGCTGATGGAAGCCTTGGCAAGCCACGGCTTCATCATCGCGTCACCGGAACACACCGGAAACACTGCCCTTGATACTAGCGACGAAATGCCCGCGGAAAAACGCGTGCCCGACGTCTCGTTCGTCATCGACAAGATGTTCGAGCGCTCCAACACGGCGGGCGATGCGTTCGAAAACCGCATCGATGAATCCAAGGTCGGCGTGCTTGGGCACTCGTTCGGCGGAACTACCGCCATGGGCATGGTAGCCGGCTGGGCTGGCGCCGGCCCAGACCCGCGAGTCAAGGCTATCGGGGTGATCGCCGGAGGCGTCGGCGAGAGCACGTTCAGCAGAGAGGTCCTCGCCACGGTGACCGTCCCGACGATACTGTTGGTGGGCACTCTAGACCCAGGGGCGTTGGAGAACCACAGGTACGCGTTCGCCAACATGCCGAATGCCGAAGCGCTCTTCAAGGTCGAGGTGACGGGCGCGAACCACACTCACTTCGCGAACGTCTGCGACATCGGAGACCTGCTGCTCAGCCTCGGCATCCAGCAGGAGGCATGGCCCAGCATTGGCGCGGAGGCACTGCTTCAGCCCTATGACGACACCTGCACCGAGGACGTCTTCCCGATCGCCGAGGCGCACAGGCTCCAGAACCTCTACATGGTGGCTCACTTCAAGCGCTACCTCCTCGGCCAAACCGGATACGATCAGTTCTTGACGACGGCGTACGCGGAGGCGAATGAACCGGCGGTCGGTTTTGAAGGAGCACGCAGGTGATGCTCTCTTACCTGCCGAGGCATAAAATGATTCTACGCAAGCTGAGTGCTGCATGGCTGATGACGTTGCTCGTCTTCGTGGGCGCCGCCTGCGCTTCGGACAGCACCGCCAATCGAATACGGCTCATCTATGATGGCGATATTGGCCCCGATCCCACTGACTTCACGACGCTCTCTTTGCTTCATGAGTATCACAGCAGAGGAATGATCGACCTAGTCGGCGTCATAGGGGCGACGCCGGACCCGCTGCTGGCATCGACCTTCAGCATCTACAACCAACTCTACGGCCACGACATTCCCATTGCTGCCTACAGCGAGAGCTCCGATGACGTCGCTTTCGACGATCCCACCAAGACCATCTACTCCGCGGCCATCGCAGCGGTCACCTACGAAGACCAGAATAAAACGATCTACGAGAAATTCGGAAACGATGAAACACAGACCTCGGACGATGTGTTCGGCACCGTAGCGCTCTACCGAAAGCTGCTCTCCGAGTCTTCAGATCAGAGCGTCACGATCTACCTCGCCGGGCCGCTCTTCAACTTGCCCGCTTTGCTCGATTCGCCCGCCGATCAATATTCTTCGCTGAGCGGCGCAGAGCTCGTTTCCCAGAAGGTGAAGGAGCTCGTATTCATGGGAGGCGATTTTCCGAGCTCGTCGCTCAATCCGATCCACGCGCCCACCGCCGGCGCGGAGTACAACTGGTGGGCGCTGGCCAGCAAGGGTCTCACGAAGACGACGCTAGGACGCCTTGCAGCCACGGGGAAACCCATGACGTACATAGGCTTCGAGGTCGGCGCGAGCGTGCCCGTCGGAACAGACATCGTTGAACGCCTAGGGCGAGAGCATCCAACTTCGGAAGCCTATTTCCAATACCGTTTCACTTACGGCGGGGAAGGCCTGGACCTCGCGTCGGACAACCCAGCCTTCGATGACATCGCCCTCTACTACCTCGTCGAAGGAAGAGGCAGCCCCGC
>CAZHPJ010000006.1:0-21004 GCA_964534585.1 uncultured Sandaracinaceae bacterium
GACGCGGCCGCCGTGCTGTGGCCCGAGTAGGTCCGCATGATCCACGGTTTGTCGCGCTCCCGCTTGCCGTACTCCGCCATCCGCCGGTCCTTTCCTCTGCGATTCGCCCAAGGGGGCAAAAGCCTACCTCGTTTTCCGCTGTGCTTGCTTTCTGGGCTCTCGCGACCGTTGCGGTGCTCTTTACAGCTTCACACAGTCAAGCCCGACCTGTCTTGGATTATCATACGGCCGGCGGGGGTCAAGCGGGCGGGAAGCATGGCTTTTTCGCCATTCCGGGACCTGGTGGATCTTGTAAATTTGCGGTAAACGACTCGGATGGCTGAGACGAATGCCGCCATGGGGCAACGTCTGCGGGAGCTTCGGCTGCGGCGGGGGCTGCAGCAAAGCGAGGTCGCCCGCCGCCTCGAGATTTCGCCTGCCTATTTGAGCCTCATCGAGAAGGGTAAGCGCGTCGTTCAGCTGCCATTGCTGTTTCAGGCGCTCGAGCTCTACGGCGTCGCAGTCGAAGACTTCATGGGGAGCCTCGGCGAGCACCGGGTCGACGACGGCCTGGCGCGGCTTCTCGACGAGCCCTTGTTGCGCTCGCTCGACCTCGGCGAGGAAGATCTCGCCAGCCTCAGCGCCGAGCCTCGGATGGTCGCCACGATCACGGCGCTCTTCAATCTCTACAAGAACACGCGCAGTCAGCTCGACCACGTGATGGCCAGCATCGCGCAACGGGAGCGGCAGGTCGACGATGACTCCGTTCGTTTCGACTACAGCCCATACGACGAGGTGACGGACTTCCTCGAGCAACACGCCAACTGGTTCGAGCTACTCGAGGAACGTGCGCAGCAGTTTAGGCGTGATTGTGCATTCGGACGTCGCGTCACGAGCGACGACCTCGAGCGGGGGTTGCTGGACCAGGTGGGCGTGCGCGTACACCGAACTCTCGAGCGCGCCGGCAGCTCCGTCATTCGAACGTGGAACGCCGAGGAGCGCGTTCTCACCGTTTCGGATGACCTGTTCGAGCAGCGGCTGAAGTTCCAACTCGCCCATACGATCGCGCTTGGCCTCTTCGACGAGGAAAAGCTGCATAGGCCGATCCTCGAGGGGTACCGCGGCCAGCATTCCGAGACCCGGAAGCTGATCAAGATCCACCTGGCCAACTATTTCGCTGGTGCGCTCCTGCTTCCGTATCCGGACTTCTACCGGGAGGTGACGAGCACCCGGTATGACGTCGAGCTCCTCGCGCAGATTTTCGAGTCGTCCTACGAAACGGTGGCCCACCGGATGTGCAATCTATCGGACCCTCGGCGGCGCGGCGTTCCAATGCATTTCTTGAGAGTCGATGTCGCGGGTAACATCTCGAAGCGCTACTCGGGTGACGGCATTCGGTTCCCTCACCAAGACGGCTCTTGCCCTAAGATGGCCGTGCATCTGGCGTTTCTCACGCCTAGCGTGATCACCAAGCAGTACTCGGCCTTTCCGGATGGGTCGACTTATTTCTGCTTTGCCAAGGTCGTCAGTGAGCCGCAGCAAGGTTCCCTGGTCAAAGGCACGACTTACGCAATCGGCCTCGGCACCCACGCGGCCGACGCGAAGCACTTTGCATACGCCGACGATCTGCCGTTTGCCGATCCGAAGAAGATGGCGGTGCCCGTGGGAACGACCTGCCGATTCTGCGAGCGCACAGACTGCAACATGCGCTCGGCGCCCAGCTACAAGTTCGCATTCCGCGTCGATGAGTACATCAAGAAGGACAACTTCTTTTCGCCGCTGGTGAGAGGGGACCCCGGCGTGGACCTGCAGAAGCCGGCTCGCCGCAAGCCAACGGCGTGATATGGTCGCGTCCTGGAGGTCAACATGCCGTCGTTCGATGTCGTTTCCAAAATCGACCAACACGAAGTCGACAATGCGCGCAACCAAGCGAGCAAAGAGATAGCTCAGCGATACGATTTCAAGGGCACCGACAGCACGATCGAACAAACCGAAGAGGGCATCGTGATTCGATCGAACAGCGAAGGTCGGCTCGACGCTGCGCGGGACGTGCTCGAAAGCAAGATGGTCCGCCGGCAGGTGTCTTTGAAGTCGCTCGACGCGCAGCAGCCGCAACAGGCGGGTGGGCAAATGTGGCGGCAGCTCATCAAGCTCAAGGAGGGCGTATCCAAGGAAAAAGCCAAGGAAATCGTCAAAGCGATCAAGGACAGCAAGTTGAAGGTTCAGGCTTCGATACAGGGCGATTCGCTGCGGGTCTCCGGCAAGAAGCGTGACGATTTGCAGGAGACGATTGCGTTCCTCAAGGAGCAGGACTTCGATCTGCCGCTCCAATACGTGAATTTCCGAGACTGAGGCCGTTTGCTTTGACCCAGACGAAACAAGAGCTGGTGGTCGGCTACCAGGGCACAGAGGGCGCATATAGCCAACTCGCCGCGATGCGTCACTTCGAAGGTGCGGTTGAGTCGGTCCGCTGTGTCGGCTACCACAGCTTCCGCGGGATGCTCGACGCGGTGCAGGTTCGCGAGATCGACTACGCGGTGCTCCCGATCGAGAATTCCATCGCCGGTTCGATCAACGACAGTTACGATCTACTCGCGGCAACAGGGCTCTTCCTCGTCGGAGAGGAGTTTCAGCCGATCGCGCATTGCCTGATCGGCGCGGCAGACGTGCCGGTGAGCGACATTCGTCGCGTCTACTCGCATCCGGTGGCATTGGCGCAGTGCGGCGAGTTCTTGGCGACCCTCGAAGACTGTCATGTCGAGGCCTTCGTCGACACCGCCATGGCCGTCGAGCAGGTCAAGCGAGATGCGGACGCGACGCAAGCCGCAATCGCAAGCGAAGAAGCGGCGGCGCTCCATGGCCTGCCGATTTTGCGTAGGGACATCGCTGATCATCCAGAAAACTACACGCGGATGGTGATCGTCGCATCGGAGCCTGCCCACCACGAGGAAGGTGTCGCCTGCAAGACCTCGCTCATCTTCTCGACGATCCACGAGCAGGGCGCGCTTGCGCGATGCATTGCGATCTTCGCCGAGCGGGGCCTGAACCTCACGAAAATCGAATCGCGGCCCAAGCCGGATACTCCGTTCGAGTATGTCTTCTACGTCGATTTCGAGGGCGACGTCGATCGCGAAACGACGCAGGCCGCGCTCAGTGACCTCGAGTCGGTGACGACCTTTCTCAAAGTGCTCGGTTCCTATCCAACCGGTCGCGCCGGCGTCAGCTAGCGACCGCTTCTGCGACGTGCGCAAGCCGCTTCGCGTCGCTCTCCAGTCCTGCCGCCAGGCAAGTCGCGGAAACCATCTTCAGCGCCGCCGCTTCTCCTGGACCGTCTTGTTGAGTCCGCGCGGCGGCGAGCGCCTCGAGCGCGTCCACCATCGCGTCGCGCCCGCGACCTCGCGCGAGCTGCAGACAAGCCGACACAATCGAAATTCGGATAGTGGCGGCCGGCGTTTGATTGGGGCTCTTCCTCGCGGCTGCCAGAGCTTGCTTCGCCGCGTGAAGGTCTTCGCGGGTCAGGTAGGAGACGACGCGGAGGCAATGCGCTCCGGTGAGGTCGCCGCCCGCTGCGATCGAGGATGCGATCAGTGCGTCGAACCTATCGTGCTCTCGTGCCATGAGCACCTGCACGAGCGCTTCAGCCGGGTTGTCGAGCTCCGCTTCGGGAACAGGAATCGTCGCCCTGTCATCTTCTTCGTCTTCCAGTGGCCCCGATGGGAGCTGGACCGCGTGACTGATCTCCGAAGCGGCCTCGCGGACTTCGGCATCGGGTTGATACTGAACCGCAGCGGCGGCCAATCGCACCGCTGTGTTGGTGTACCCATTGTCGGCAGCTAGGGAGCCGGCTTCGAGAATCGCGTGCGCGCCGCGAGCGAGATCGCCGCCTTCGCACAGGTAGGCGCCCACCGTAGCCGCCATCGACGGACCGACCAGTGGCTCGGCAGTGTGAAGCGCTTGCGCGACGAAACGGTAAACCTCGGTGCGGCGCGCCGGTGGCATGCGCTGTACCACCGCCCTTCGGAGGAGCTCGGAGTCCGGCTTGCCCTGCGGTGTTAGAAGCCCGTCGTTGACGAGCGCTTCGAGGGCTCGTCGCCGCGTATCGGCAGATATTCCGTCGAGCGCGACCGCCGCGTCGACGACATGGGCGGACGAAGCGGGGAGGGCGGTGCAGGCGATCTCGAGGAAGCGCATCGACGAGGTATCGAGCGTGGCGAACCGCTCTTCAAGGAGGGCCCGCGGTCCCAGGTATTGGCGCCGCTCCGCGTTCTCTTCGCGCCACACGAAGCTTCCACCGTCGTGCACGATGTCGCCGGTGGCGACCATGGTTCGCGCGGCTTCAGTGATGCCCAGCACCGTCGTGCCGCCCGTGATCACGAGCTGCGTCGCGATCTCCATGTTGGCATCCGGTCCGAGGATGCCGGCCGCCACTAGCAGCGCTTCGTTGGGATCGAGCTCGGGCAGCTCGATCTTCGTAGCCCGCTGGAGGCCGCGGAGCCCCGCCGGAACGCTCGAGACCGTCGTCCGGATGCAGAGCAACGCAGCCGCGGTGTCGTCAGACAAAGCCGCGCCCAGCACGTCTAGCGTCGCCGGATCGACCGCTGAGATTCGGTTGACGTAGACCCAAGGTAGACCGTGCCCTTTTTGCAATGCGCGGAATGTCGCCTTGAGCGCATGGATCGTCGCTTCGCGGCGTGGGGGGTTTGCGCAGGCGATGGCCTTGAGCGCATCGGCGACTCCGGGCTCCGTCTTTTTCAGCGCCTGACGCGTGGGCTCGAGCGTTCGCCAAGCCTTGAGAAGCGCGAGACGAAGCCCTCCGAGCGGCTCTAGCCCGCCGGGCACCGCGCCAATTTCCAAGAACACGGACGGCCGAAGCTGGTCGCGCAATGCCACGACTCCGGCGCGCGCGCCTATGCCGAGCGACCCTTTCAAGTAGAAGGCACAAGCTTGCGACCCGGCTGCCGCCTTCTTCATCGGCTCGAGGGCATGACGAACGCTCACCGGAACGGGAGCGGGCTGAAGCAAGCCAACCGACAGCCGGCACTCTTCGAGCAGTGGGCGGTTGCGGTCGATGGCTTCGCCGTGCAACGCAAAAGAGCTCGTGCTGACGGATCGCCCGAACAGATACGTCCTCGACGCTGCTTCGCGAGACTCCACATCGAGAACGACTTCACCGGCGCGTGCTTGGTTGGCCAAGAGCTGTGCGCGATCGATCGCGCTACCGCTGTTCGTGAGATGGCCCGTGTCGTCTTCGGCCCGTCGAACATCACCTGAGGCGATGCCGAACGCGATCGGGAGTCCGCCGTCGGGGATGGGCTGCGCCTCGGCCTCCGCGAGCAAGCGCAAGGTGAGGTTGACCGCCGTCTTGAGCTCGTGGAGCGCGAAGTTCGCGACGACGGTGCCTGCGAGCGAAGAAATCACGTCGCCGCCCCTGGCTTGCACTTCGTTCGTGACGTAGCGGGCCCACTGGCCGGCGGCCGCGGTGGTCTCCTCTTCTTCGAAGGCGGGAGGCAAGATCCTGTGCCAGAGGACGAAGCGTTCCATAGCGATGAACAGCTAGCCACGGTGGGAGCCACCTGTAAAGGGACTGAGCTTTCTCGACTTTCGAGTTCCGTTTGTGCTAGCTGGGGATCATGCTGAAGGGGGCACACGTCCTGATCACCGGGGGCGCGGGGTTCATTGGCAGCGCGCTAGTTGCGCGTCTCGCCAAGGACAACCATGTCCGGATCCTCGATATCCTGCGCCGAAATGCGCTTTCGAAGGCCGGCCTCGACTGCCACCCGAACGTCGAGCTCATCGTTGGCGACGTTCGTGACATGACGGCGGTTCGTCGGGCGGTTACCGGCTGCGACTACGTCATCCACATGGCGTCGATCGCAGGCGTCGACACGGTCTTGAAGAACCCAGTCATGACGATGGAAATATCCCTCGAAGGCACCATGAACGTTCTTCGAGCAGCCAATGACTGCACGGGGATCAAGCGAGTGATCGATTTCTCCACTAGCGAGGTCTTCGGCTCATACGCGTTTCGCGTCCGGGAGGCCGACGTAACGAGTCTCGGCGCCGTCGGCGAAGCCCGCTGGACGTACGCGGTCAGCAAGCTTGCCACGGAGCACCTTGCCCACAACTACTGGAAGCAGTTCAATCTCCCGACGGTCTCGATTCGCCCCTTCAACATTTTCGGGCCGGGGCAGGTCGGGGAGGGCGCGGTGCACGCCTTCGTGGTGCGCGCCCTCAAGGGCGACAAGCTCACCATCCACAACGAAGGCGACCAGATTCGCTCGTGGTGCTACATCGATGACATCGTCGAGGCCATTGTGCTTGCCATGGAACGTGACGAGGCGATCGGCGAGAGCTTCAACGTCGGGAACCCGCGAAGCACCATCACGATCTACCAGCTAGCGCAGCTGATCGTCCGCCTCAGCGAGAGCAAATCCACGATCGAATTCGTGGACTGGGACTTCCCGGACGTCGAGCTTCGCATCCCGGACGTGAAGAAGGCCGAACAGCTCTTGGGCTTCCGGGCGAGCGTCGAGCTCGAACCGGGGCTGCTCCACACGATCGAATGGTACCGGCGCAAGCTCAACGGCGAGGCTTGAAATGGCTGCCGGTTCTCCGCGGGTCTACGACCTGTCCCCCGCGCGTCCCGACGGTTGGTTCGAGGAGGTGCTCGGGCAATCCAATGACTTCGAGCGGGCCTGTGAGATAATCGGCCGCAGCACGCTCGGGCTCGCTCTCATCGCTGGCGCGCGCATCCTGAGTCTGACGCCCGACGCGCACGCGCAAGACCTCACGACGGTCGAGTTCTCGATCGGTCAGGATCCAACTGTTCGACAAGTGCCACTTTCTGAGTTCCGCAAGACGATCGGACAGTCCTTGCTGACGCCACTTCAGAGCCGGGACCTGCCCGACGACCCCGATGTGGAGTCACTGCAGGCGCACATCGGCGGGCGCTATATGCTCGAGGCTTCGTTGTTTGACGTTGAGCCGCTCGAGCTCCGGTGCGACCTCGGCCTTTCCGAAGTCGCGCTCAAGCTCAACGAGCTTAACCACGTCCTAGCTCTCGAAGATTTCAGAGAAGTGCTCGATGAGCGTGTGCGTTCCGAGCTGGGGCTTGAACCACAGAATGACGTCGCGATCGATCTTGCCGTCGTGGACCAGGCGGAAGACGCAAACCAGCACGGCAACTGGGGTGCCACCGTCGCCATGCTCGACCCCTGGTTGACTCCGATTTCCATGCTCTTGCGGACGGGGGAGGCGGATCGTCTCAGTGAGGAGATCCATGGGCGCTTGTCGGCTAGCCTCGACCTGCTTGGCACCGCGTATGCCAACATGGGTGAGCTCGACGCCGCCAACGAAGTCTTGCGGCTCGGGGTTCAATGGGCCGGCGAATCCAGCAAGGCGGGGGATCTGTTCCTCGCGCTCGGTCGCGCGTCGGTAGCGAGGGAAAAACACGGCGAGGCGATCGGTCTGTTGCGGCGTGCGATTCGACTCGGTGCCGAGGAGCGTGCCGCGTTGCCGCTTCTGGCGCGATCGTTGAGCGCGCGCGACCAGACTTTGGCGGCGATGGTGTGCACTGAGCGGGCGCGCGACCGGGGCGCGGACGCCGCCGAGTTGGAGGCGGTCAGGGCCGAGATCGAAGCTCGTCTTGGCGATGCTTGGTCACGCTTTCAGGCCTGGATGAACGACGGAGAGTAGTCGCTTTACTTTGCCTGCTAGGCTTCGTACCGTATCCGTTCGGATGTCGGGCTTTCTTTTGTCGATTGATCAGGGAACCACCGGTTCCACTGCGATGCTCTTGTCTCCCACCGGGAAGATTCTAGCGCGCGCCAATCACGAATTTCCGCAGCATTTCCCGAGGCCTGGCTGGGTCGAGCACGACCTCGAGGAGATTTGGAAGAGCGTGCACGATTCGGTGAGCGATGCGGTCGAGCGGGCGGGCGTTGCGCCGGCGGACTGTCTGGGCATCGGCATCACGAATCAGCGGGAAACCACGGTCCTGTGGGAGCGAAACACCGGCAAGGCGGTGCACAACGCCATCGTCTGGCAGGATCGCCGCACCGCCGACCGCTGCCAAGAGCTCAAAGACGCCGGCAAGGAAGAGATGTTTCGTCAGCGGACCGGGCTCGTGCTCGATCCGTACTTGGCCGGAACCAAGCTAGAGTGGCTCCTCACCCACGTCGACGGCGTCCGGGCGCGCGCTGAAAAGGGCGAGCTGGCCTTTGGTACGATCGACTCGTGGTTGGTTCACCGGTTGTCCGGTGGGCGGGCGCATGTAACCGACGCAAGTAACGCTTCACGGACGCTGCTGTATGACATCGGCAAAGGACACTGGGACGAGGAGCTCGCCGCGGAGCTCCACGTGCCGATGGCCTTGCTGCCTGAGGTTCGGACCTCTTCCGAGGTGTACGCACACACCTCCGGGGTCCCCGGCTTGCCGGATGGGATCCCAATTGCCGGGATGGCCGGCGATCAGCAGGCCGCCCTGTTTGGGCAGACGTGCTTCGAGGTCGGCGACGCGAAGTGCACGTATGGCACGGGCGCGTTCCTGCTCATGAATACGGGCACGGAGTTGGTGCATTCCAGCAACGGGCTCCTCACCACGATCGCGTGGCGCCTCGGCGACCAGACGGTGTACGCGCTCGAAGGCAGCGCTTTCATTGCCGGTGCCGCGGTCCAATGGCTGCGTGACGGGCTCGGGTTGATCGCTTCCTCCGACGAGATCGAGGCCAAGGCCAGAGAAGTCGACGAGACGGGCGATGTCGTGTTCGTGCCCGCTTTGGCCGGTTTGGGGGCACCGTATTGGGATCCGCATGCGCGGGGCCTCATTTACGGGCTTACGAGGGACACGACCGCCGCGCATTTGGCGCGAGCAACTCTCGAGGGAATAGCCTTTCAGATCGTCGATCTGGTCGACGCGATGCGGGCAGACGCCGATCGTCCTATAACGCGCTTGAGGGTCGATGGTGGTGCGGCCCGCAATGACTTACTCATGCAATTCGAAGCCGACATGCTTGACGTTGCGATCGACCGTCCGGTGAATGTCGAAACGACTGCTTTAGGAGCTGCTTACTTAGCTGGCATGGCCGTTGGTGTGTTCGACGGCCTGAGATCCGTTGTGGATGCTTACCGTATCGAACGTAGCTTCGAGCCTCAGATAACCCAACCCGAGCGAGACGGGCACTTGAGGCGATGGCGCGACGCGGTACGGCGGGCGCGAAGTGAAATGGGAATAAAATGAGCGAGAATGATGTCGGGCAAGACACAGAAAACACAGAAGAATTAGATGTACCGGTAGCTTGGGAGGCACTCGAAGACGCATTTGAAAACAACGCACCTGAGGTGCACAGCTACTTGCACTTCGACACCGGCGAGGTGATTCGCATCGTCGACGGGGTCGCAGACCCTTCGATGCACACGCGCATCATCGGCGACAGCCGGTATCTCAGAATCGATCCGGTTTCTTCGCGTGAGCAGTATCGATGGATGGAGCGCTTCATCGCGACGGTCGAAGACGAAGAGTTGCGGCGGCGGCTCAACATCGCCATCGACGGCAAGGGCGCGTTTCGTCGCTTCAAAGACGCGCTGGTGAGCCATCCCGTCGACCGGGAGCGCTGGTTTGCGTTTCGGTCCGAACGCCTACGCTCTTGTATGGAGTCGTGGCTGACGGCGCATGGGATTCACTCGGTGGAGCGGCCCACCTGGCACGTCCCGACGGCCCAAGAGGTCCAGCCCGAGGCTGGCGAGGAAGAGCAGATCGAAAAATTAGACGAGCCGGCCAACGGCTTGCCCGCGACCGCCGCCCTTCGGCGGAGGCTTCACGACCTGGTTGATGGGCTTTCCTCTCGAGACATGGAGATGGCCGGAGCCTTCCTCGAGTTCCTCCGGGACCGGCGTCACTCTTCGGCGCTGCTGGGCGAAGTGGCCCCGGAGCCCTCGGTCCCCCAAGCGACTCGGTTAGCCGAAACCGACTAGGAGCCCTCAGGTGGCTTCGCGCCTAGTCGAGGGCGAACGACCCAACCACAATATATTGTGGGGGTCATGCACTGACCCTCCCTTCTGGTCGCGTAACCCGTTGCAATATCGTATGTTCAGTGATAGCCACGTCCAACTACTCCTTTGGGGGGCATCGTGAAGATTAGGAAGCTTCAAATCCTTGGCTTCAAATCCTTCGTCGACGAGACGACGGTCCACTTCGATCACGACATCACCTGTGTCGTCGGGCCGAACGGTTGCGGCAAATCCAATATCGTCGACGCCATCAAGTGGTGCATGGGCGAGCAGTCGCCCTCTCGCCTCCGCGGCAAGCAGATGGAGGACGTCATCTTCAGTGGCGCAGAGGGGCGCGGGCCTCATGGTTTCGCGAAGGTCACGTTGACGTTCGACAACGCTGACGGACTCGCCCCACCCGAATACAGCGACTACGCCGAGATTCAGGTCACCCGGCGCCTCGATCGCCAGGGTAATAGCGACTACTCAATCAATCGGACTCCGGTTCGGCTGCTCGACATCACCAACCTATTCTTGGGTACTGGCGTTGGTAAACGCGCCTACTCGATCATCGAGCAGGGCCGCATTGGTTTCATCGTCACCTCCAAGCCGGAGGACCGCCGCACGATGATCGAAGAGGCTGCCGGCATCAGCAAGTTCAGGTTGAGCAAGCGCGCCGCCGAACGGAAGATGGATCAAACGCGTCAGAATCTCCTGCGCGTCACTGACATCATCGGTGAGCTCGAACGCAGCCTCGCATCGCTCAAGCGGCAAGCGCAAAAGGCTGAGCGCTACAAGCGCTACAAGAAAGAGATGCGCGACCTCGACTTGTGGGTCGCGTCGCACCGCTTCTTGGAGCTGCGCGGACAGAATAGCTCGGTCGCAGTGTTGTTGTCGAAGGCCAACGAGGACGTGCAAGCGAGCCGGCATGCGTTAGTTGCGAAAGAAGCGTCGGTCGAAGCAGAGCGAGTTTCGTTGCAGCAGTTGGGTGCGGAAGTTGAGCACGGGCAGGGTCGTGCATACGAGTTCGACAACTTGGTTCGACAGCTCGAAGGCTTGATCCGTCAACAGCAGGATCGGCAGGCGGCATTGGTCGAGCGCAAAGAGCTCGCTACCCGCGAGCTTCGTCAGCTCGAAGCGCAGCGCGACGGGTTGCAGCAAGAGGTGTCGACGGTTCGCCTTTCTCTCAGCGAGCTCGAGGCGCTCGAAACCGAAGCCGGGCGGCTTCTGGCTGAGGTCGAGGTAGAGCTGCAGACACGCAAAAACACTGCAGAAGAGGCCGAAGTCGCCCTGCAAAACGCGCGCGCTCGGTTGGCGGAGGGGCGTGCTCGTGTAGCGGGTGCTGAGGCGGTTCTCAAGGGCTACGGCGCGCGACGTGAAGACATTCGCGCGCGTCTCTCACGGTTGCAAGAAGAAGTGCAGGCGCTTACGACACGCGAGGTAGAGTTCTCGCAACAGCGTGGAGAACACGAGGCGCGGATGGTTGGATTGCGGAGCGGGAAGGTCGAAACCGCCGAGCGCCAAACGGAAATCGAAACCTTGCTCGCCACCGATAAGGACGCGTTGCATAGGGCTGATGCCGAGGTCGACGCGCTCCGTGAGCAGCTCGCGGTAACACGCTCGCGTCTGGGGTCACTCAACGAGATTCACGAACGCTTCGAAGGAGTTGGAGCTGGCGCACAGGCGGTGATGACCGCGTATGCCAACGCCTCGGGTCACAGCGGTCGTTCTGGTTTGGTCGGTTTAGTTGCCGATCGCTTGGAGTGTGCCGCGGAGCACACACGGGCGTTGGGCGCTGCGCTTGGAGGCTCGCTCGAGTACTTGCTGGTTCAGGACACCGACGCGGCGTTGAGGGCTGCTGGCTATCTCGCGCGCGAAGAGAAGGGCCGCGCGACCTTCCTTCCGCGGGCGCCAAGTGGTGCGCCGCGCATCGTGCCGCGGTTTCCCTCGGGGCCTGGTATCATCGGGCCGCTTCTGACCCTTGCGCGCTACTCGCATGCCGACGAAGCGTGGGTACGCTACCTGTTGTTCGATGTGTTGCTGGTCGACACGCTGCAAACGGCGGCGCGACTTCACCGCGACGGCTTCCAAGGGAAGCTGGTCACACTCGACGGCCAGGCCCTGCTTTGCGACGGCGCCGTCGTAGGCGGCGCCACGGACGAGTCGGCGACTCATTTGCTCCGGCTGAAGCGCGAGATCCGCGAGCTCGAGGAGGCGTCCGCGTCCGAGGGCGCCGAGCTCGAGCACGCCACGGCGAATCAGGGGCAGCTCCGCGCGACCATCGCCGCGCGACAGGCCGCCATCGACTCCGCGAGGGTTGAGGCTCACGATGCCGAGCTGGAGATCCTGGGCGCCGAGCGTGACCTCCGGATCGTTGAGATGGAGCTTCTGCGCATCGACGAGCGCCGCCAGGAGATCGCCTACGCCGAGACCGAGGCGCGCGCCTCTTTGTCCCAAGTCGACGTTGACGAAGGCAATACCAAACGCGAGCTCACCGACGTGCAGCGCGACGTGGCCGACGCCGAAGAAGCCACGCGCGTGGCCGAGAGCGTGCTCGCCGAACGGCGCCGCGTGGTCGAGCAGCAGGCCGCGAAGGCTACCGAGGTCAAGGTCGGCGCGACCCAGTCCCGTGAGCGTGCCGACCGCGAGCGCTCGGTGTTGGGGCAGCTCGACCGCTCGATCGCTGAGCTCAACGCGCGCGAGGATCGCCTGCGCGACGACGTCGCCATCGCCGATCGCGACCAAGGCCAAGCCGCTGGGCGTATCCTCTTGCACCATGGCCGTTTGAGCCAGACCGCCCATGAGGCAGCCGTGGCTCGGGAGGAGCTTTCGGGTCACCGTGCGCGCTTCGGCGAGGCGCAGACGCAGCTCGGCGAGGCTGAGGCTTCGCTCAAGCAGCTGCGGTCCGCCATCGATGAGCGCTCGGGGGAGCTCAACGAGCTGACGCTCCGGGAGCGCGAGCTGACCTTGTCGCTCGAGCACCTCGAAGAGCAGGTTCTCGACAAGCATCGCGTCGAGCTGGCGTATGTCATCGGCGATCACCATGCGCGGCCGGTGCCTGACGCCGAGGTCATGGCGCGCATCGATGAGCTGCAGCGGTTGATCGATCGCATGGGCGAGATCAACCTCACGGCGATAGAGGAGTACGAAGAGAACGCGGAGCGCTACGAGTACCTCACAAGCCAGCGCCGTGACTTGGAGGACGCTCTCACCAAGCTCGATAAGGCGATTCGTCGGATGAACCGCGAGAGCAGAGCGCTCTTCCGAGAGGCATTCGCCGGGATCAACGAGCGCTTCAAACGCATTTTTCCGATACTCTTCCGCGGTGGCAAGGCCGAGCTACGGTTGACCGACCCGCAAGACATGCTGGAGACAGGTGTCGAGATCATCGCCCAACCTCCGGGCAAACGACTCGGCTCCCTTGAGCTAATGAGCGGCGGCGAAAAAGCCCTAACCGCGGTCGCGATGATCTTCGCGATCTTCCAATACAAACCAAGCCCCTTTTGCTTGCTCGATGAGGTTGACGCCCCGCTCGACGAAGCCAACATCGGCCGCTTTGCCGAGGCCATCCAGCAGATGACCGATCGCTCTCAGTTCATCATCATCACCCATTCCAAGCGTACGATGGAATACGCAGACGTTCTCTATGGTGTCACCATGGAGCAACCGGGCGTCTCCAAGCTCGTGTCCGTCGAGCTCCGCGGAGAAAAACGGTCCACCTCCGCTGCTGTAGAAGCCGCCGAATAGGGGGGGCGCGCGGTACGACGACTCAGGCGCGAGACAGGGTGGGCACCGAAGAGTCAGATTCGCAGGCGCCGGACAGGGGCGAAAGGTTCTTGGATCTGGGGTCCGGTGTCGGCCTCGTGGTCGCCAACATGATCGGAGCGGGCGTCTTCTTGAGTGCCGGTTTCATGGCACAGGACCTCAGCGCCAGATGGATCCTAGCGGCGTGGGGAGTCGGAGCGTTCTTGGCGATGGCGGGGGCGCGCACGTATGCCGAGGCCGCGCTCTTGATTCCGCGATCCGGGGGTGAGTACCGCTATCTATCGGAGCTCCTTCATCCGGTCATCGGCTATCTTGCCGGATGGGCTTCGCTCCTCGTGGGCTTTTCCGCACCGATGGCGATCAGCGCGTTCGGCGCGTCCGCCTTTGTCTTTGCCGTATGCGGCGCCGGCAATGTGCGATTGGGAGCGGCTGCGCTGATCGCGGCACTGACTGTGTCCCACGCTATCGGACTACAGTTGTCGAAATGGACTCAGAACGGGCTCGTCATCATCAAGGGTCTCCTCGTCCTCGCGTTCGTAGCGTTCGGTATGTTGCTGGGCGACAATCAGTGGCCCACCTGGGTCCCAGCGACAGAGCACGCGGACCTTGCACTCCCGTTTGCCAGCAGTCTGTTTTTCGTGGCCTATGCGTTCTCGGGCTGGAACGCGGCGGCGTACGCGGCCGAGGAGTTTCGAGCGCCACAACGGGATGTGCCGCGCGCTATGTTGATCGGCTGCGCGTTGGTCGGGATCGTCTACTTGTTCGTGAATTGGATTCTCGTCGCCAACCTGACCCCAGAGCGCGCACGAATCGTCTTCGAGTACGAGGAGGCGAGAGTGACACTCGGGCACCTGGTCGCACAGGACTTCTTGGGAGACGCCGGCTCCAACGCCATGTCGATCGGCATCGCGGCGATCATGGTGTCGAGCACCAGCGCCATGCTTCTCGTCGGGCCCCGCGTCTACGCAGAGATGGCCCGCGACGGATTCCTCCCGGCGTTCTTGCGTGGGAAACCTGGGGCACCGCCCCGTGCCTCGATCATGCTTCAAGGTGCGCTCGCGATTCTGTTGCTCTACGTGCACACGATTGGCGAGCTCCTCAGCAACGTGGCCGGTGTGCTCGTCCTGTTTTCCGCGTTGGTCGCGGTCGGGCTCTTCCGCGTAAAGCGATACAAGCCGCACCTCAGAGCCCCGCGGCCTCAGGCTTTGATCGCTGCCGCCATTTACGCGGTCTCTTCCATTTGGATGCTCTACAACGCCTTCAAGACCGAAACTGGTCTCATCCCCTGGATCGCGGTCGCGGCGCTCGCGGCGCTCGTAGGCTATTCTTTGGCCCCGAAGCGCACTAGCTGACGATCGCGTCGAGCGCCGCCGAGTGGGATTCGGCAAGCTCTTCGATCGGGACCTCGCAGACGCCTTCGATCGCTAGGGTCTGACCCGTGACGCTCCCGATCTTCTCGAAGGGCACGCCATAGCGTTTACAGATGTCGCCGACCTTGCCGACGTTGCCTGCGGGGAGACTGACGATGATGCGGGAGGGCTCTTCACTGAAGAGGAGAGCGTGAGCCGGGGCATCCTCGTTCGACGGGAGGGTGACCTTCGCGCCCTGCCCATGCGCGATGCACGCCTCGGCCAGGCACACTGCGAAGCCCCCGTCGCTGATGTCGTGGGCGCTCTTCACCAACTTACCGCGCGCAAGCTCGAGCATGGCATGCTGGAGAGCCGCCTCGGCTTCGAGATCGATGCCAACAGGCGCACCAGTCACCGATCCACTGTGCTGTACGAGCCACTCCGAACCGCCGAGCACTCCGCGAGATGGACGGCCCAGGTGTGCGATGACGTCGCCTTCGCGGAGGAACCCGAGCCCCAGGCGATGCTCGGGGTCCTCGAGCTGACCCACCACTGCGACGGTCGGGGTTGGGAGTATCGCGTTGCCATCGGTCTCGTTGTAGAGGCTCACGTTGCCAGACACGATGGGAGCGTCGAGTGCGGCGCAGGCCGCTGCCAGCCCGTCGATCGCTTGCGCGAAGCGCCACATTTGCTCCGGCGCTTCAGGGTTTCCAAAATTGAGGCAATCGGTGAGGCCGAGTGGCTTGCCGCCGACGCACACGATGTTGCGCGTGCATTCGGCGACTGCCATCGCGGCCCCGCCGAACGGGTCGAGCTCCACGTGGCGGCCGTTGCAGTCAGCGGAAAGCGCGAGGAACTTCTCTCGTGTTCCCGAAGCGTCCTCACAGAAAACACGAATCACCGCCGCGTCGCCTTCACCCGGACGAACCACGGTGCCGTCCTGGACGATGTGATCGTACTGGCGCCAGATCCAAGATCGGCTTCCGATGTTGGGTGATCCGATTAAACGTACGAGCTCTGCGCCGAGGTCATCGGGGGCGTCGCCTGTCATCGTCACCAAGTTGGCCTGCTCCGCGCGCGCCTCTTGAGGGCGGTCGTATTTGGGCGCCGCATTCGTGAGCAAAGCGACGGGCAGATCCACCACGACGACGGGGTCGGGCTTGCCGGTGCCATCGAACGGGTCGTACCCGGGAGTGGCCTTGCAAACGAAGCGTCCCGTGTCGGTCACGCGGCCAACGATGGACGCGTCCAAGTCCCACTTGGCGCAAAGGTCGAACACCTCTTGCTCGCGCCCGTCTTTGGCGACCATCAGCATGCGCTCCTGCGACTCGCTCAGCAGCATCTCGTAGGGGCTCAGCGCCTTGGTCCGGCGCGGGATCGCGTCTAGGTCTAGCTCGATTCCGTTGCCGGCGCGGTCTGCCATTTCGACTGACGACGAGGTGAGGCCCGCCGCACCCATGTCCTGCACACCCGACAGGCAGTCCGTCGCGAAGATCTCTAGGCAGGCTTCGAGGAGAAGCTTCTCCATGAACGGATCGCCGACCTGGACGGTGGGGAGCTTGCTGTCGGTCTCTTCGCCGAACTCGGCGCTCGCCATCGTGGCTCCGTGAATGCCGTCGCGGCCCGTCTTGGCGCCGACGTAGATGATCGGGTTGCCCACGCCCTCGGCGACTCCGAAGAAGAGATCTTCGGTCTTGGCGATGCCTACCGTGAACGCGTTGACCAAGATGTTGCCGTCGTAGCTCGCGTCGAACTGTACCTCTCCGCCTACCGTTGGGACACCGATGCAGTTGCCGTATCCGCCAATGCCCGCGACCACGCCCTTGAGCAGATGAGGGGTCTTGGGATGATCGGGACGACCGAATCGAAGCGAGTTGAGGGATGCCACCGGCCGGGCGCCCATCGTGAACACGTCGCGGAGAATGCCGCCGACACCCGTCGCCGCGCCCTGGTATGGCTCGATGTAAGATGGGTGGTTGTGAGATTCCATCTTGAACACAGCGCAAAACCCGTCGCCGATGTCCACCGCGCCGGCGTTCTCGCCGGGCCCCTGCACCACCTGTGGGCCGGTCGTTGGCAGTCGTTCGAGGTGAACGCGCGAAGACTTGTACGAGCAGTGCTCGGACCACATGACGCTGATGACTCCGAGCTCCGCATAACTGGGCGTGCGGGAGAGCATGGTCAGGATGCGGTCCCATTCGTGCCTCGCCAGCCCAAACTGGCGGGCGATTTCCGGTGAGCTGTCGGGTTCTCCGGGAAAGTTCGCTGGCGTGCTCATTCGAACCCCAGGTGTCGCTGCAGCGATTCGAATAGAGCGAGCCCGTCGTCGTTGCCGAGGATGGCTTCACTTGCCCGTTCGGGATGAGGCATCATGCCGAGCACGTTCTTGTCGCGATTGTACACGCCTGCGATGTCTCCGACCGAGCCGTTTGGGTTGGCATCGCTGCCATTCGGAGCGTCGCCCTTGGGAGTGCTGTAGCGGAAGGCGATTTGGCCGTTGCGCTCGAGCTCCGCGAGACCTTGATCGGTGGTGTGATATCGGCCATCGGCATGCGCGATGGGCAGACGGAGCACGGTGCCTTTGCCCATGTCGGTGAACGGTCCTTCGTTCTCGACGCGCAGGTGGACGTCGCGGCACTCGAACCGAAGGTGGGCATTCCGCGTCAAGGCGCCAGGCAGGAGCCCCATTTCCGTCAGAATCTGGAATCCGTTGCAGATTCCAAGGACCGGTCCGCCGCGGCCCGCGAACTCGCGAATCGAGTTGTCGATTGGACTGAACCCCGCAATCGCGCCTGCGCGCAGATAGTCCCCATAGGAGAAACCACCAGGAATCACGACGGCGTCCGCGTCACCCAGGCTGGTTTCTTTGTGGAAGGCGTACCAGGCGTCCGCGCCGAGGACATCGCGCACTGCGTGCAGCGCGTCCCAGTCGGCATTCGAGCCTGGAAATTGTACGACGGCGACTCTCATCTGGCGATTCCGGTATCCTCGGCGCGCGGAGCATAGAACGGACCAGGCTGCAGGCAACGCGGAAGCGCCACTATCGAATCAGCTCGAAATAGCTGTGGGCGATGTCACGCTCGAGACCGTCTACGGGGGTGACACGGAAGACGATCGTGCCCCGGCATGTCGACGCGTCCACGACCCCATATGCGCGGCTGTCTTGTCCCAGATACGACCGGTAGTCGCCGAGTAGGTAGAGCTTGCCAGCGGGCACGTCGGTCTTGCGAACGAGATGCCGGCCGTCTTCCTTCATGAAAATTCGGTGAGGTGCGGTTCCGAAGTACTCGGTGCCCCAGGTCAGTGAATCCGTCAGATCGTTGTCCGCGTTGTGGAAGGAGGTTGCGCCTTGCTTGTTGAAGACGACCGGTTCGCCATCGATGCGGAGCTCCTTGCCAAAGGAGTCGATCGACATGCCCTCCGTCGCTGCCACGCGGCCGACTACCCAGCCGACCTCGGTCGGGTGCTGGCACACCGCGATGGACCCGAGCTTCGGCGCGGCCCTCTTGTTGATGAGAACCCGCTCTCCGCGGAGGAGCGTAGGCGCCATCCCGTTGTGCTCGACGTCCGCCATGTCGAACAG
Source organism: uncultured Sandaracinaceae bacterium (assembly GCA_964534585.1). Classification (GTDB taxonomy): domain Bacteria; phylum Myxococcota_A; class Polyangia; order Polyangiales; family Houyiibacteriaceae; genus SG8-38. The sequence continues at coordinate 18,664 of CAZHPJ010000006.1, forward strand.
CAGCACCTTGAGCATCAAGGCGATGACGATGATGATAGCGCCCAGCCACGACAGGCACCCGAGCCCACTACGAACCGCTCCCACACTGCTGGCTATTCGCCGTTTCCAGGGTTCTTGTCAAGCTCACCGAGGAAGCGCCGCAAAGCTTCGTTGGGCTCGCTCGCCGCGTAGATCGCTCGGCGGATTGCGATGCCGAATGCCCCTGCAGAAACCAATGCCTTCCAATCCTCGGGTCCAACGCCCCCAAGCGCGTACGTCGGAATCCCGACACCGCCGATCGCGGCGCGAAATCCGTGGATGCCGATCGGCCGCGCCTTGCCCGGCACGTCGAAGATGGGGCTAAGGAACGCATAGCTCGCGCCATCCTGCTCGGCGGCCTCGAGGCCTGGAGCGCCGTGTCGTGAGACGCCGAGCATTCCGAGTGCGGGCCATTGTTGGCGGACGTCGGCCACAGGTAGGCCGAGCTCGGGGAAGTGCACGCCGTCGGCGCCGACGATCTGAGCGACGTCCACCCGTCGATTGACCGCCAGTGCGCAGCCGGCGGCCCGGGTCACGGAGCGTAGCTCCCGGCCCCATTGAACGAGTTGCCGATCGGACACGCGCTTCGCCCTGAGCTGCACGCCTACCACGCCGGGTGGGCATCCCTCGAGCGCGCGTCGTACTGGCGTCACCGGACCGTCTGGATGACTCGGGTCCGTGATAATCCAGATCCGCGGCAGCCGTGGGGTCATGGTGACGGTGTTACGCTCGGCCGTCTTGCTCGGAGCCGATGACGCCTTGCAGCGGGCTCGAAGCCGTCGCGTAGAGCCTGCGTTGAATGCGGCCGGCGAGGAACGCATCGCGCCCGGCTTCGACTCCGGCCTTCATCGCCCGCGCCATTCGAACGGGGTCCTTCGCTCCCGCGATCGCGGTGTTCATCAACACGCCGTCGATGCCGAGCTCCATGGCAATAGCAGCGTCGGAGGCCGTGCCGACGCCCGCGTCGACGATGATCGGCACGTGCGCTTGCTTCAGGATAATCTCGATGTTGAAGGGGTTGCGAACCCCGAGCCCGCTGCCGATCGGCGCAGCGAGGGGCATGACCGCGGCACAGCCGAGATCCTCCAGGCGCCGTGCGGCGACCGGGTCGTCGTTGACATAAGGCAGGACCGTGAAGCCCTCGTCCACGAGTATCTTGGCGGCCTCGATCGTCGCGGGAACGTCTGGGAAGAGTGTTTTATCGTCTCCGATGACCTCGAGCTTGACCAACGGTGTGTCGAGAAGCTCTCGTCCCAGCCGTGCGGTGCGAAGCGCGTCCTCGGCGGTGTAGCAACCTGCGGTGTTTGGGAGCAGCGTGTACTTGCCCTCGCGGAGGACGGCCATGATCGAATCAGTCCCCGTCGCCTTCAAATCGACCCGCCGCACCGCGACGGTGACGACCTCGCAGCCCGAGGCTTGCAGTGCCTCTCGTGCGGTGTCGAGGTCCGGGTACTTGCCCGTCCCCGTGAACAAGCGCGAACGAAATTCGAACTTTCCAATCTTCAGGACATCTTTGGACATTTAACCGCCTCCTACGAAATGGACCACTTCGATCCGGTCGCCCTCGTTGAGCTCGGTGCTCTCGTGCTGGGCGCGTGGCACGACTTCTTCGTTGCGCTCCACAGCCACCAGCGTGCCTGCCAGGCCGAGTGAGGCCAGTAGCTGCTTCACGGTCGTGCTTGGCCCGACCTGCCGTTCTTCGCCGTTGACCACGAGTTGCATCGGCTGTGAGGGTAGGGCGGCGCCCACGGGGCTGCAAGCGGGTTCGAAGATGGGCGCGACCACCGGCAGATGATAGGCTTGGCCACGTGAAGCGAATCGTGCAGGGCAACAATTTGGAGGTCCTTGAGACACTTCCGCGCGGGCACGCTCGGTTGATCTACATCGACCCGCCGGTCAACACGGGACGCAAGCAGTCCCGCCAGCGGATGCGAGTGCGGGCAGCCGCGGAGGGCGAACGGCAGGGGTTCGGCGGCCGGCGTTACGACGTAGAGCGGCTCGACAGCCCAGCCTATGAAGACCAGTTCGACGCATACATTCCTTTCCTGATGAGCCGTATCGAAGCGGCGCTTCCGTGCCTGACCGCCGATGGCTCGCTGTTCGTGCATCTCGATTACCGAGAGGTGCACTACGTGAAAGTCGCGCTGGACCGGCTCTTGGGCCGAGACCGGTTTCGCAATGAGATCATTTGGGCGTACGATTTCGGAGGGCGACCCAAGCGATGGTGGCCGGCCAAGCACGATACCCTGCTGTGGTATGTCCTCGACCCCAAGCGCTACGTGTTCCAGTTCGAGGAGATGGATCGAATTCCGTACATGGCGCC
>CAZHPJ010000007.1:0-14152 GCA_964534585.1 uncultured Sandaracinaceae bacterium
GTCGCTGTCGCTGTCACTGTCGGTGTCACTGTCGGTGTCACTGTCGCTGTCGGTGTCGCTGTCACTGTCGCTGTCGCTGTCGCAGCCGCTGTCACTGTCGCTGTCGTCGTCGTCATACCTGCCGACGCAGTCTAAACACGCCTGGCGGAGATCTTCACAGAAGGCCACGTCGTCGCTCTTGGTGAGACAAAGGTCGTACAGGCCGTCGCAGTCCTTCTTGACGTCGTCCTCGGTGGCGCCATTGCCGTCGACGGCATTCATGCAATCCATCGCGCCGGTCTCGCAATCATCGGCTGACACGTCGCAGCCCGCGAGTTGATCCTGACAGTCGCCAATCGCTTCCTGGACCGCCGCCGCGCTGCTACCTGTAGTGTCCGAGGCACACGCGCCAAGCACGAGTATCATCCCGAGCGTGAGCGACCAGAGTACCAAATTTTTTGACATGCTATTTCCTCCTGCAAAACCAGCGCACCGAATCGGGCCTGGCTCGCTGTCCCCCTAGTTGTCGGCGCCCTCGAAACCGGCTCAGGTCTTTACAACTCTATACAGATGAGCCGAGACGGGCCTCTTCGGACACTAGTCCTATAATGGACGGACAGATGTCCGTTTCTGATACGACGGGCTGGCTCGATAGGGATTCTGTAGGGCAGCTCACCAAGGAGGAGTGTGTCCGTGCCGATGCAACACTCGTCGAGTCGCTTGCATCTGGAGATCCCGGTGCGCCGGCCCTGCTGTTCGATGCCTATGGCAAGTACGTGGAGCGCCTCTTGGTGCGCGTCCTCGGCTCGGACCCGGAGCTCGAAGACCTCCTCCATGAAGTCTTTGCCCAGGCGCTGGCCAACATCGGGCAACTCCGCGACCCGGCTCGTCTCAAAGGTTGGCTTACGCGTATGACGGTGTTCGTCGCACGTGGTGCGCTCCGGCGGCGCCAACGACATCGCTGGCTGGTGTTCTTGCCCGATGAGGACCTTCCGCCGCAAAGGGCTCCCTCATCCTCGCCCGAGGTGCGAGATCTCCTCGAGCGTGTTTTTGCCGTCCTCGCCAGGCTTCATCCCAACCAACGGGTCGCGTTCTCGCTTCGTTACGTCGAGGGCATGACGCTTCCAGAGGCCGCAGAAGCAGCCGGGATTTCCTTGGCCACGTTCAAGCGCTGGCTGAAGGCGTCCGATCGTGCGTTCTTGGCCCGAGCGAAGCGCATGGACCACGCCCTCTATGAAGAGCTGCTCGAAACACCACGATGGGGGGCGCCATCATGAACGAGCTCCTCGAAAATCTCGGTGCAGAGGTTGCGCGCATTCAGGACGAGGGATTGGTCGACGATCGAAGGCGCGCATTCGTGCGCAGGCAGTTGTTGGCGCAACCCACCTCTGCGCGCCGTCACACACGTTCGCACGCATGGCGGCCCGTGTTCGCGTTGGTAGGTGCGGGCGTAGCGGCCTTAGCCATCCTCATGCTCTGGCCCGCTGCCCCCGAGGCCATCGCGTATCAGGTGGACGACGGAGCGGAATCCAGCCAAGTCGACCATTGGATCACCGCACCCGATACCCGGCCGCTGCCGGTTCGGTTCACGGATGGATCCTCGGTTCGCTTGGCTCCCGGGGCTCGCGCTCGCATCCATGAGCTCACGCCCGCAGGCGCATTGCTGGAGCTGGAGCGCGGCGCAGCTGCTGTGCACGTCAAACATCGCAGAGAAACACGCTGGACGGTGCGAGCCGGCCCATTCCTGGTGCGCGTCACCGGGACCCGTTTTCACGTCGGTTGGAATCCATCTGATCGGTCCTTCGAGCTGGAAGTCTTCGACGGGGAAGTACGGGTCAGTGGGCCGGACATGCCGGAGCGTATCGTCCGCAGTGGTGGCGAAGTGCACATCGCACCCCAACCAGAAATGGCGCCCGAACCTCCGGACCCAATCTCCGAGCCGACGCCCGTGACCGCAACGCCGACGCATCCCGTCCGGCGAGCTCGAAAGGCGGCCGTCGAGCAAAGCGCGCCCCCCCCTCGTCCGCCGGCTCCGGCTCTCGAGCTCGCACTTCCGCCGAAGCAGCCCGACGCCCCGCGCGAAGGAAGCGTGACGCCCGAACCGCCAGACACCGCGGCGTCACAGGAACGCAGCGTAGCTTCAGAATCCAACGCGCCGACCTCACTCCCCGGCGCACACACCCCACCGAGTGAGCCGGCGTGGCGCATTCTCATCGACCGGGGCCAATACGCGAAGGCACTATCCGACCTCGATCCCGAGGAAATCGAGCAGGCGATCTGGCAGAGCGATCCAGATGACTTGATCAACCTGGGCGCGGCCGCACGCCGTCTGGGCGATAGGCGAGCTGGGTACATCTACTCCGTGCTTCGATCTCGATTCGCGGGCACGGATGCCGCCGCCGACGCAGCGTTCATGCTCGCGCGAATGCAGTTTCATGCGGGTGCGCCGCAAGGGGCCGTAACCTGGCTCAACACCTATCTACGAGAACGCCCAAACGGCCGCTTCGCGCGTGAGGCAGCCGGCCGGCTCGTAGAGGCGTACCATCAGAGTGCAGACCAGAGTCGCGCGAAAGCCGCAGCCGAACGCTATCTCGCGCGCTACCCTGATGGTCCTCATGCGGCACTGGCCCGCTCGGTACTCGAATGAGAGAAGCCCCCACGATTTTCGTTGCCGTGCTCTGCTCGGTGAGCCAACCCGCGCGGGCCGAGACTCGGGTCGTCTCGGACCGCGAGTCCGGAGAGCTCTGCGAAAGCGTTCACGCGGAGCTAGAGCAAATCGGCATTGATGCTTCGGCAGCGCGCATCGACGGCAACACCAGACGCGCGCGACGACGTGCCTTTGCAAACGAAACGGTCAACGCCCTCGCTGCCTGTCGATCGGGGCCCGCTCGCATCGAGGTCTTCTATCCGAACGGCTCGAGGCTGGGCGAGGCTGCTTTCGTGGTGTCGACACACGATGACGCAGCGAATGCTGCCGTCTACGTGAGCGAACGTATTCGTTCCGAGCGATTTATCGCGGACGTTCCCGTATCGGTTCCGTTTGCGCCTGCCGTGTGGTGGCTTGGAGCCGGGGCTGACGCGCTCTTTTCGCCCGGCGGGATTGCGCCCCTCGTGTTCATCACCCTCGATGTAGGCTATCGCTTCCACCGCCACTGGTCGCTCGAGGGATTCGTATCGATCCAGCCATATATGCGCCAGCTGAACGCAGGAGCCCTACAGACCCGGCTGCGCCTCGACCAACTCGGCGTCGCGATCGCATACCACCCCGTGGTCGCGGAGCGCGTGGACTTAGCGCTCGGCATTCGCGCCACGGCCACACGCTTGGGAGTCGACGGCACACGCGACACATCGGCGCCTCAACTCCAGGGCCAGCGTGACAGCGCGTGGTTGGCCTTTCCAGCGGTACGCATCTCCCTCCGCGTCGGGCTCACGAAACGGCTTTGGCTCCGACTCCAAGGCGAGCTCGGTGCGCTGTTGCCTCGTGCGGTCGTGTCGGCCGGAACTACGCCCCTTGGTTCGCTAGGCGAGCTAGCGGCACAGACGGGGCTCGCTTTGGAGGTACACCTCAGGTGACGATACGTTGGATTTGGATCGTACTCGCAAGCCTCGTCACCGTGGGGTGCGGCGAGGTCACCCTCAGCCCGTTCGTCGAGGTGTCCGACGCGGGAGTCGACATCGACGCGGACACTGGTCAGGATGCCGGCCAGGACGCCGGCCAGGACGCCGGCGACGGTGGCCCCGGACGTGACGATGGTGGCCCCGGGGATGACGACGATGCTGGCGTAGACGATGATGACAACAATCCGTGAGGAGGCCGCCGGATGATCTCCGGGGGCTATGAGCGACACGCGTCCCGGCGAGCTTAGAAAGCGTTGCCGCCCTTCACACCGAAACGTTTCGCCATGCTTGCGAGGGGGCAGAAGCGGGTGAACGAGGCCTGCAACATGTTGAGGCCGACGAAGAGCGGGAGGGCCAGCCATGCGATGTGGTGCGCATAAGCGAGCACCACGCCGGCTGTGACCATGATTCCTGCAACTCGAAATACCAATCTGTCAATGTTCATGCTTTTGTCCTTTTGTTGTTGGTTCTTCAGAACGAGTAGCGAAGCCTCGCGTACACGTTCGTGTTCTCTTTGAGCTGGCCGAAGAAGGTGTAGTCGCGGCGGCCGAACATCAGGTTTGCGCCGACGATGATCGCCAGGGGCTCGATGATCTTGTAGGTGACGCGCGGCCGGATGTACGCGTCGAGCTCGTCCGGCGAAAAGAAGGTGAATACCGAGAGCTCCAGGGTGTCGAGCACCAGGAACTGCGTCAGGCGCAACGTGATGAGATGACGGAATTCGTGTTGCTCGTAGTCGGGCCAAAGCGAGTTGCCGACCAGCTCGTCGTGCTTGAACGTGTACTCGAGGTAGTACTGGAGGCCCATCTGGAACTTCGGAAAGAGCTCATGCTCGTAGCCGACCAGGCCACGAAATTGCGAATTCGGGATACTCGGATTGCTCCCAGCCCGATCGTTGAACGAATCATAGAACGAGGCCTCGACGTTGAAGAGCCCCCCCAACAACGGACCACGCACGCTGGCGCCGTAGACGCCAAGGCGCGCATAGGTGACCCCCCGAACGCTGGTCGGATCGGTCGGGTCGGTGAGATCGAGCGCTGTCGGTTGAGGCCAGTACCCGACGTAGCCGTAGGCGGCGAGCTCATAGGCGCCCGCGGTGCCGTAGAGACGACCGTGCACGGTCCCGTTTCGCAATCGCTTCTCGGGGAACGAGGGCTGGACAGGCGTGAGCAGAGACCGATCGCCGATGATGTCGCCGGCCAACGGATTGAAGAACGACAAGCGCTCCCCATCGATGAAGCGATCCGGCTCGAAGACCGGAGTCCAAACCAGGTCGAGCCCGACCTTGTTAATGCTGAATGTTACCAGCGCCGAGTTGGAGGGCGCCTTCAGGTACTCGTCGGCGCGGCCAATGAAGAAGGAATTGTAGTCCTTCGGAAAGAGATCGTTCAAGAACAGGAAGTCTCCCGTCCCCCAGGTGAGCACGTGGCGCCCCACTCGCATGTTGAACCAGCTGCCGCCGCGGACGAAAATCGACGCGTCGCGGATGTCGAACCACACGCGCCCCTTCGCGGCATCTGCAAAGACGTCCCCGCGGAAGCGCGCGCTTGCGATCTCGTGCGTTGCATCGAGGTTGAGACGAAAACGCGCCTCGCCCGATACGAATTCGCCGGCACTTGCACTGCTTCGCACGACGCGGGCGCCAGTGAGCCCTTCGACGAAGCCGCCAAGCCGGAAGGCAAATGCTTTTCCGCCGGAGCCGCCACCTTCTTCCTCTTCCCAGTCGTCGAACTCGCCCCAGTCATCGTCGCCCACGTCGTCGGATGCGTCGTCGGACTCCGCGACGCTGCCAGATGGCTCCTCTCCGATGTCCCCAACGGCTTCCTCGGCGTTTGGCGCGGCGGCACCCTGCTCAGCTTGAGCAAATGCCCCGGAGGCGAAGGCGAGCGCCGCGAAGGCGAGCGCGGCCAACGCGAAGCACCTCAGCGAGCCGGCGCCCCTAAGGCACTGCGCGGTCGTACACGTCGTCGGTTTCATGGAGCTACTCCCTCATGACCTCGTCGAGCTCGGCTCAGCGAAGCCACTTCTGAGGCGGGTTGCGCAGCGAGGTCTCGCCGAAAATGCCGTCCGGGATCCCCAGGTCGTAGCGGACATGGCTGACGTCGCTCAGCGTGTATCCGCCAGAGTCCAGATCGCTCACCTTGAGGCGCGTGATGGTTGGAAAACCCTGGACTGTCTCCACCTTGACCGTCTCGATTAGCCGGTAGACCTTACCCTGGGCGTTCACGTACTCGATCTTGCTGGGCAAGAAAGTCTTCTTGTTGATGCGAAGCGTGTAGTGCGCAAACTCGACGCCACTCGTGCGCTTCGGCGTGCTCTTCACGACGTACTCGGTGTCCGTCGTTTCGAGCAGTTGATGCTTGTCCTCGTCTGGCTGCCTCCCCGAAATGTCCTCGTAGAAGAAGTGCGTCCCGACGAAGCTCGTGCGCTCGTCGCTTGCTGCGATTCGCTTCACCAGATCCAGGCCCGGCAGGTACAGCCAGCGGTCATCGTCCTTGTTGGCATGCTTCTTCACCAAGAACGCCGTGTTCCGGACATCGGCCGGCTGGTCGAAAACGACGAGGTAGTTTTGGTCGCCTCCGTCCTTGTCGTCTCGCCGGAGGACCGCGAACTGCCTGCGCTGCGAGCGGCCCTTTGCGTCGACGATCTTCATCCTGACGAGCGCGCGCCCATCATTTGCCGCGTAGTACTGCGCGCTGTTGGTGCGATTTACTATCTCGCTCGCGTCCTGCAGATCCCCTGCTTCAACAGAGGTCGTGGGGGTCGAGAGGAGAATCGCGGCAGCGACAGCCGCCAACCAGGTTTTGGTGAGGGTCCTCATGTCGTTTGCTCCTTGTTGGTAGCGAGCGGCGCCGATGCGCTGCCCGCACTGGTAGGCGCCCCGTCCTTCTTGGGGGAAAGCCAGTTTTGGATTTGCATCATGATCGAGGGCAGTAGGATCACGGTGACGATGCTCGAAACGGCCATGATGGCGGCCATCAGGAAGCCCACGGTGTTGTAGGGGACCAGCGGCGCCGCGAGCAACGGAAGGAAACCGAGGGCGATGACGATCGCATTACGCGCGATCGCCCTACCCGGTTCCTGGAACATGAGCGCCATCGTCTCCCTCCAGTCACCGGTCTCGGCTTGGATGGCGCGACTGCGCTCGAGGAAGTGAATCGCGAAGTCGACCGAGAGACCAAGTGTCAGCGACGACAGCACCGCCACGGGCATGTCGTAGTCCTTGCCTACGAGGCCGATCAGCCCGTAGGTCAACACGATCGTGATCGTGAGCGGCACCATGGCTAGCACGCCGTAAATCGGCGAGCGGAACAGAATCATCATCATGAAGAACACGATGACGAACGCGCCCATCAAGCTCCGGAGCATCCCCCCCACCATCTCGTCCTGCCAAACGGTGTTGAGGTAAGTGAGACCGGCCCATTGGGCGCGGAGGCCCTCAGGTGGCGGGTTTTCGGACAGAAACGCATCGAGGTCCGTCTTGACCGCCATCATGTCTTGGTTGTCGCCACTCTTGAGCTGCATCCACACCGCGCTCTCGCGGTAGTCCGGAGTGACCAAGTGCCACAGGTCATTCGGACGGTGAGACGACTGGAACTGAAGGAGCGTCTGGGCAACCGCTTCAGTGCTGTTGGGAATGCGGTAGTCCTTCTCTTCACCACTGATGAGCTCGCGATAGACGGTCTTTACGACATCGGCGATCGAGCTCGTCTTGCCGACCAGGGGCAACGCTTCGGCATGGCGTTGGAGCCGCTCGATGTAAGCAAGGTGCTCGGGATTCTGGAAGGTCTTGCTTCGAGTCTGCGCGTCTTCGAGCGCCGTCTGAACGCTCTGCCACCGATCCGACTCTTCCCCACTCGTGTCGAACGCCAGATCCGAGGTCGCTTCGATCAGGGCGTCGGACACGTTCGTGTCTCCTTCCTCACTGGCGGCGCGGGCATCGGCTTTGAGGACGTCCCACCGCGATCGGAGCTCATCGCTCGCGCCCTCGAGGGCTTCGTCACCCGCCGATACGATCCCGGGCCCGGCGTCGACGTCCTGCTTCATGATTAGGAAGGCCGTGTAGGTGCCTGCTAGCTCCCGGTTGAGCACCTCGTCGGCGATGCGAATCCTGTGACCCGGCTCGAACCAACGAACGGGGTTGTCGTTGATGTTGACCTTAGAGATACCGTACCCACTGATCGCGATGATCACGACGGTCAGAACCAGAATCGGCTTGGCGTAGCGAAGGCTCTTGACGCCGACGGACTCGACCATGCGCCCGAGAAAGCCGCCGTCGCTTGCGCCGCGCTTGCTGGAAAGAAGCGCTGCGAGCCGCTTGTCTGGAAGAGCGGCAATGTAGGCAGGGACGAAGAGAATCGTGAGAACGAACGCGATGCCAATACCGAGCGCCACGAACGCACCAAACACGCGCACTGGAGGAATCGGCGTCATCATCAGGGAAAGGAAACCGGCCGCAGAGGTCAACGACGTGTAGAGCATCGGCAAGAACAGATGGCCGACGACCTCCTTGATCGCCGCCTTGCGGTCTCCATGCTTCGGATAGACATCAACGAATTCTGAAAGAAGGTGAACCGAGTCCACGACGGCTATAGGCATCAGAAATATTGGGATCATCGAGCTCATGATGTGCACGGTGAAGCCCCCGCCGATCAGAGCGCCCATAGTGATGATCACCGTGGTGAACGCGACGATCATGGGCGAGAGAACCAAGGCGAAGGAGCGGAAGAACCACCACATCAAGAGCAGGATCACCAGCGCGGCGAGCGGCGCTGAAATCGCCATTTGTTTGAACATCTCGACACCGAACGTGTCTTCGGCGACTGGAAGCCCGGTGATGTAGAACTCGTCGGAGTTGGTGCCGAACCCATCGACGATCGTTTGAATCTCGGCAGAGATACGATGGCTCTGATCCTTGCTCTCGATCGGAACGTACAGGGCGATGCTCTCCCCATCGTCGGACACCACGGTGCCGCGCAACATCGGCAGCCGAAGGGCAGCCTCCTTGATCGCGAGCGCCTCCTCCGGCGTCTTCGGCGGCTGCTCCATCAACCACTCGAAACGGATCGTGCCGGGGCCCGCCTGCTCGATGTTGTCCATGGTGGACGGGCCGAGCAAGTCGCGGGCGATGACACCGTCGATCGACTTCAGCTGTTGGTTGAGCTCGTGAATGCGCGCAAGCGACTCGGGGTTGAAGACGCCTTCCGGATCGTCCTCGTTCACGACGCCCACGACTATCGTGTCGTGAAGAGCGAACTCCTCCTTGGTTTCGTTGTGAAAGATCCGGTCCGGATCGTCCTCGGAAAGCATATTCTCCGGATCGGTATCAACTTGGATCCAGGGAATGGCCGAGCCGAAGCCGATGGTCAGAACGGCCAGGCCGACGAAGACCAGGCGCGTGTGTTGGAGGGGAAAATCGAGAATCTTTCGCTTCATGGAATCAACTCCGTTGGAACTTGTGTGCAACTATATAAGCACATGAGCATATAGTCAAGTAGTGATTTTTTCTAGAATTGGAGCTATAAAAGGAAAGTCATGCCTAGAAACCCCCTCAACCCGCAGAATCTGGAGTCGGTCGCCACGAGGTTCCGTATCCTCGGCGTCCCGCTCCGGCTGCAGATCCTGAACGAGCTGGCCGAGGGCGAGCGCACTGTGTCGGCCCTCGTCGAGGCGACTGGCAGCACGCAACCCAACGTCTCCAAGCACCTGAGCACCCTGCTTGCGCATCGCTTGGTCAAACGGGAGAAGCGCGGAAACGCTTCATACTACTCGGTCGCCGACCCGGCGGTCTTCGAGCTCTGCGAAATCGTCTGCGGGAACATCGAACGCACGCTCGACGAAGAGCTCCGCACCTTTAGCAGTTAACCGGTGTCGGTTAGTAGTGCTCTGGGTTTGTCGGCATGCTCGAGGACTGGGAGTGCGCGCCGGTCTCGTTCGAGCGCGTCCCATAGGGCCTGGGCGCGGGCTCGGTATTCATCTCGAGTCACGCGGCCGCGGAGAAGCTCCGCGCGGAGGAAGACGAACGTGGTTTGAATCACGTCGTGCAAGCAATAGTCCCGGATCTCCGCATGGCGGCCGTGCTCGAACATGCTCTGTACCTTCGAGCCATCAACGTCCATCTTGCCCGGCATACCGACGAGCTGGGCCAGCGCGCTCAGGCTCGGCATACGGCTCGCGCCGTAGTCGGTCAGCAGGTCAGCCAAGTCCATGTGGCCCTCGTCGCTGAACCGGTAGCGATAGTCGGGGCCGCCACTGCGGCCGGCGTAGTACGCTGGAAACTGCACACCGTGCTTCAGCATACGGTTGGCAAGGACGGGCAAATCAAACCGCCGGCCGTTGAACGTGATCATGGTCGGATGCCGCTCTCCGATGAAGTCGGCGAACTCTTGCAACACTTTGCGCTCATCGGGCGGAGCATCTTCCTCGCCACCAAAGGCGCCAAGCTTCAGCAACTCGTGATCGCTATCGAGCCACAACACCCCGAGCGCGACTATCTGGTGAAACGGTGCTGGCGGAAAGCCATCGACCGCAGCGTCCCAGACCAGATCGGGGTCGGGAACGGTTTCAATGTCGAGGACGAGAAAAGATCGGGCCACGAGCCGAAACTAGCGCAAAAGATCGGAAAAATCGCCCGAGAAAATAGAAGAGCATCTCAGCGATACGAAGGGCGGCGGCCCGACGGTCGAGCTCATCCGCGCCGAGCGATAGGCCGCTCATGGCCCCACGCGATACTTGACCGGAGGGGCTGTCCGTGCGGTGATTACGGAGCGGAGGAACGATGTTCAAAGAGATTCTGCAAGACCTCGTCGAGCGAACGGATGGCGGCGTAGCTGGGCTATTGATGGCGTCAGACGGGATCGCCATCGATCAGTACTCGAAGGGCGACGGCCCCTTCGATATCGAAGCGGTCGGAATGGAATACAGCGTCGTGCTCAAAGGCATTCAGCGCGCTGGAGAGATGCTCGACACCGGGACGACGAACGAAGTGTCGGTCCAGACCGAACGGCTGACGACCGTGGTCCGCATGCTCACGGAGGAGTACTTCGTCGCCCTTGCGGTCGAGCCTGGTGGAAACGTCGGCAAGGCGCGCTATCTGCTGCGAACCAGCGCGCCCAAGCTCATCGAAAACCTCTGACCCCATGACGGCCTCGGCGAAACGCGTCCTCGTGCTCAATGGGCCCAACCTCAACCTGTTGGGCACCCGCGAGCCCGAAGTATACGGCTCGACCACCCTAGACGACATCGAGCAGGCTCTGAAGGGGTTGGCTAAAGACCTCGGTGCCACGGTCGAATGCCGGCAATCCAATCGGGAGGGGCAACTCATCGATTGGCTCCATGACGCGCGAGACTCGTTCGACGGCGTCGTGATGAATCCAGGCGGCCTGACACACACGTCGGTGTCGTTGCGCGATGGGATCGCGGCGGCCGGGTTGCCGACGGTCGAAGTGCACATTTCGAACACACCGGCGCGTGAATCGTTTCGTCATCAGTCGGTCACCGCCGCTGTGTGTATTGGTTCCGTAATCGGCTTTGGCAAGAACAGCTACGCGCTTGGACTTAGCGCACTAATCGACTATCTCAACGCTGCCGGCTAATCCAATCGCCGCCGGGAGACACAATGAAGTTGGACCTGGATCAAGTGCGCGAGCTCATTCGACTCCTCGATGAATCGAATCTCACCGAGATCGAAGTCGAGCACGACGATGATCGCATCCGAGTGCGCCGTGATCCCGCGCCGGGGGCCGGTGCCTCGACGTTGCAGCCGGAAGCGCCTGCCGGGACGGCAAGCGCCGCGCATCCGTCCCATGCGCCTGCGGCCGCGAATGAAGACGGCGCCTATATCACGTCGCCCTTCGTCGGCACTTTCTACCGCGCGGCTTCGCCCGACGGCGACCCGTTCGTCGAGGCCGGCGACTCGTTTACAACCGGCCAAGTGCTTTGCATCGTCGAAGCCATGAAGCTCATGAACGAAATCGAAGCCGAAGGCGCGGGTACCATCGTCCAGATCCTCGTCGACGACGGCAAACCGGTGGAATACGGCGATCGGCTCTTTCGGATCGAAAACAGCTGAGCCGTGTTCGAGAAAGTCCTCATTGCAAACCGAGGTGAGATCGCGCTCCGCGTGATTCGCTCGTGTCGCGAGCGCGGCCTGCGCACCGTTGCGGTGCATAGCGAAATCGACGCGGACGCCTTGCACACACGGCTGGCCGACGAGGCGATCTGCATTGGTCCCTCCGACCCGACACGCAGCTACCTTCACATTGCGGCGATCATCGCTGCAGCGGAAATCACCGGCGCCGACGCGATACATCCTGGCTACGGCTTCCTCTCGGAAAACCCCGAGTTCGCAGAAACCTGCGCACAGTGCGGGCTTCAGTTCATCGGGCCGCTCCCCGACCAGATGCGACAGTGGGGCGACAAAGTGAGCGCTCGAGCGCTCGCGAAATCGCTCGGCCTTCCCACAGGCGGAGGGACGGGGCTCGTCGAGGACGTCGAAGATGCGGTCAGAAAGGCCGAGTCGCTCGGCTTCCCAGTGATGCTGAAGGCGGCGCGCGGCGGCGGCGGTCGAGGCATGCACGTCTTGCGTTCGAAAGAAGAGGTCCGCGCGATCTTCGAGACAGCTCGGGCGGAGTCGCGCGCGGCGTTCGGAACCGACGCTCTCTACTTCGAGAAGTTCTTGGAACGTCCACGACACATCGAATTCCAGATCCTCGGCGACAAGCACGGCAACATCCACGTACTCGGTGAGCGCGAGTGCTCGATCCAACGTCGTCATCAAAAGATCCTCGAAGAAGCCCCGAGTATGGCGATATCCGACGAGCTGCGGCGCGACATGTCGGCCACTATCCGGCGCGCAATGGGCGAGGCGGGTTACCAATCGGCGGGGACGCTGGAGTTCTTGCTCGACGAAGGGGGCGAGCTGACGTTCCTCGAGATGAACCCGCGCATTCAGGTGGAGCACCCGGTCACCGAGCTCATCATGGGCGTAGACTTGGTCGACGAACAGATTCGTATCGCTGAAGGTCAACCGCTGCAGCTACCGGCGCGCATGCTGTCGCCGCGAGGCCACGCGATCGAATGCCGCATCAACGCGGAAGACCCGGACACCTTCGCGCCCTCCCCCGGGGTGATCACCGAGCTCCACATGGCAGGAGGAACTGGCGTTCGCGTCGATAGCGGCGTGTATGGTGGTGGGCGCGTGCCGCCCCACTATGACCCCTTAATCGCCAAGCTCATCGCACATGCACCGACACGTGCTCAAGCGATCGCCAAGATGCGGCGAGCCCTCAGCGAGACCATCATCGGGGGCATTCGCACCAACATTCCCCTCCATCAGAGGATCCTCGAGCACCCCGCCTTCGAAGAGGGCCGACTCTCCACCCGCTTTCTCGATGAGCTTCGGGGATAGCGCATGTTGACCGCCCCCGTCCGGCATTAGTAGACTTGTGTAGGCGCACTGAACGCATGGGGGCTTAGCAGAGGCTTTGGCTATCAATAGGAATAAGGTCTTAGACGCGGCACGGAAGTACCAGTCGCGCGGCCAATACGACAAGGCGATCGCCCAGTACGAAAAGCTGGTCGGCGCCGACAAGCGGGACGTGCGTTCCCTGCTGAAGATCGGCGACTTGTACGTACGCAAGGGTGACCGCGGCTCGGCGATCGAGACCTACGAAAACGTTGCAGGTCACTACGCTCAGCAGGGTTTCTTTCTGAAAGCGATCGCGGTCTACAAACAAATCCTGAAGCTCGACCCGTCGCGGCTCAGCGTGCAGGTGCGGCTCGGCGAAATGTATGAGCAGCTTCAGTTGGTCAGCGACGCCATGAGCGTGTTCGAGGATGTCTCGAACGGCTTCATGCGCGCGGGTGACACCGATCAGGCGCTGCTGATGCTCGGCAAAATGGTCGAGCTCGATCCCGAGCACATTCCGGTGCGCATCAAGTACGCCGAAGCGCTCTCGCGCGCTGGGCGAACGCAGGAAGCGGCAGACGAGTTCGAGCGCGGCGCGTCGTTCTTGAGAGACCAGGGTCGGCTCGACGACTACGTCAAGGTCGCGGAGCGCCTCTTGTACCACCGCAGCAACGATGTCCACGTCGCGAAGGGCCTCGCCGAAACGTACATCTCACGCCGTGACCCGAAACGCGCGCTCGCCAAGCTTCAAATCTGCTTCAAGGCCGACCCGCGCGACGTTTCGACGCTGTCGCTGCTCGCCGAGGCGTTCTTGATGCTCTCGCAGACCGACAAGGCGATCAGCGTCTATCGCGAAATCGCTCGCATCCACCGTGAGGCGCACCGCCCCCAAGAGCGCATGAGTGCCCTGCACCGCATCCTGGAGCTCAACCCGAACGACAAAGAGGCGCAAACGGCACTGCAAAAGACCGCTTCCGCCTCGGGGCAGCACTACATGCCGCCAGGCGTAGTGCACCGGCCCGCAGCGTCGACGGGTTCGGTTTCGACCGCGCAGCTCGGCGGCGCACAGGCAAGCGGGGCCTCAGAATTGAGCTCGCCCTCGCTCAGTAGCGCATCGGGCCTGAGCGGCGCGTCGGGCATCATGTA